>NZ_JAGHZN010000004.1:0-153130 GCF_017746735.1 Roseofilum sp. Guam
GAGCAAAAGTCGGAAAGACCAAAGATTTTCGGGAGCGCAGTGCGGGGAAACTCGCACGCTGCGATCTCACTGAGAGGTGCGAGGGATTATACCCTCCATCGACTCAACCCATGTCCGGTTCTGAATGGGAGGGGGAGATGGTAACATCTATCTCGACCCCTAATACAGCGACTGTAACTGTAATACCTGCTGTAAATACTTCTGCGACCGTAATACCTTCCGCAACAGAAAATGCTACTAATGCTACTGTAGTAGCTACTGCAATAGATGCTGCAATTAGGCCAGCCAAAACCCCCTCGTAAAAAATCAGAAAAGTAAAAATAGCTGATATAAACAGTGGAATCCAATAAGCTATTATACCGAAGATAAAACGCTGAAAGTCACTTGACTTAAAAATTACAGTAATGAAATAAGCTGGCCACCAAGAGAGAAAGCTGGATAACAAAGATGTGGCTAAAGCAACAGCTAAAATCAGACCTATCCGGTACTCCTGTAGCCCTGCTTTTGCTCCACAGAATTGCACACCAGTTAAATTTGCTCCCGTAAAATCAGTACCACGAATATCAGCATGACTGAAGTCTACTCCCTCCAAGTTCTGACCCCTGAACGACTGGCCTCGCAGATTAGCTTCCTGAAAGTTGCGCTTTCCTGCTTGGTATTGTCGTAGAACCGTGCTTGCCTTCATCTACTTCTACCTATGACTGCACTTACCAGTAATATTAACTCCTACTATTGGCAGAGCGCTAGTTACCCATCCTCCAAGCTCGCTGAATGGCTTGAAAGTGTGCTATACCAGGAAAAATTGAGTTCTGGTTAGGGCACAGTTCCCTGAATGAGACGATTAATGATGATGGGTTTTGGTAATCGGTGGTGGGTTGGTTTTTGGTCTGCAACAGCGATCGCCACTTTATTCTCTAGTAGCGTAGCGCGATCGCTCGATCCTATCGAGTTGGCTCAGGTTGAGGTTAACTCTCAGGCAGTGGAGTATTTGAATCAAGGGTTGCAGTTGATTCAAATGGGAGAGGTGGAACGGGCGATCGCCGCGTTTCAAGAGTCAGCACGGTTAGGCCCCAATTTAGCTCCAGCTTCGTATAATTTAGGTCTAGCGCTGCGGCAAAGGGGGGATCTTCAAGGAGCGGCGAGTGCCTTCCACCAAGCCATTCAGATCGATCCGAATTTCGCGATCGCCTACGCGAATTTAGGGGCAGCACTTTTGGAAGGGCGTAATTTACAACAGGCTCAGGACTATTTGCAAATGTCAGTCCAGCTCGATCCAAAGTTGGGAGTGGGGCATTACAATCTGGGATTGGTACAAAAGTTACAGGGAAATAGGACGGCGGCGATCGCCTCATTTAAGCAAGCTATGGTGTTTTCTCCCACTGCTCCAGAACCCTATTATTATTCAGGTTTGATTTATCAAGAACAAGGGCAATTAACCCCAGCGATGGAGAGGTTCCGTCAGGCAGTGGACAAAAATCCAGAATATGCCCAAGCCTATTATGCGATCGGCTCCATTTTATTACAACAAGGGCAACTGGATGAAGCGCTGAATGCCTTCCGAAAAGCTGCCGAAGCGAATCCTAATTATGGGAATGCCTATTATGGCGCTGGATTAGTGTTTATAGAACAACAAGATTATCAAGAAGCACAACGGGTGTTAGCGTTTGCACAGAAACTCTATGAGACAGAAGGCAATCAACAGTGGGCGATGATGGCGGCTCAATTATTACAACAGGCGCGGCAATTAGAACGGTGATTCCCCAACCCTAAGACACCCGGTTTCCTAATTCCAATATCTTCGCCATTTTCTCGTAGTGGATTGTTTCATCTAAAATAGGGTTTTGTTTGTAGTAAGCACTTTAGTGCTTAAAAGCCTAGCTAGAGAGGGCTAAAGCCCTCACTACGAACGAAATCTAATGCACAAAATTAGCTGAAACAATCCAGTAGGGTGCGTTTCCGCAAGCGGACATGAAAAGCGACAGCGCAGGGCACCGTAAAATTGACACGCATTAAGTGCAAACTTAAAGAGAAATGGTATCAGAAATTATGCAATAATTCGGGAAAGTGGGCATCGCAGACTTGTTCAAAACTATAGATACAATCTTCGGGTAAATCTGGATAATCTAAAGGGGTTTCGCGCACGACTAAATCTAATCCCGACTGATAACCAGAGAGCATCGCTTCTTCGAGATAGGGTTTCAGACTGGGATTTTCTTTCATCAGGCGCACAATTTCCCGGCGCTGTTCTCGAATGGTTGATTTCCAGCTTTTACTGCGTCTTTCGGGCTGAAATTGCCACTTTAAGAAATGTCCCAATAATACGCCTAAACGATTTCTGAGTTCTTGACGCTGCTGTTTGCCCAAGGATTGCAGTTCCTCAACTAGATTGGTAATATCTAACTGTTTGAATTCACCGGTTTTTAAGAGGTGAGATTGCTGCATCAGCCAACCATAAAAATCGGTTTCATAAAGATGGGTTTCCATTCTGTTCATCTAACCTTTAAGCCGGTAATATTATAGCAGACATTTTTGAAGTAGTAATACGGGCTTGTAAAGGTTACGGGGCGATTATATAATTAAACGAAAGGTAGCTTTGATGACGATGGTTAGTTCCTTTCGACAAGCGGATGATAGTCTGCCCAGGGTAGATTATGGGGAGATGCTCGATCGCATTGTAGAGGCGATCGCCAATCAGCCCGGTTTATTTCGCGTTTCCGATGATTCTGAGCGGTTATTGGTTAATGTAGAGGCGATCGCCCATCGGATAGCCCAGCAAAATCTTGACGATCCGATCCTCGGTTCAGATCGGGGGATTCGCGCTGCTACCCTCAATTCTAGCCCCTCCTGCGCTGCCCAATTTCCAGATAAAATCCGCAACATTAGACAAGCACTCCTGGAGCAACTGCAATCTAGTTTAAGGGCAAAAAACCTAGAAACCAGCGCCTTTCTATCTAGTTTAGTTCAGGATTTCTCCACTTTTCAGAATTCACAACCCAGTTTAGATTTAAGCTATCCCTTTACAGCTTATACTGGATTACAAAAAGAACGCTTACAAATTCAATCCCCTGGCTCGATTAAATTTCACAAATTAACCATCACCGTCGATCGCACGGATACCCTCAATCGTAATTTACCCGAAGAATTGAGGCGCTACATCCAGGAACATCTCGATACTGAAACAGATGAACAACAAGCCGATCTAGAGGATGTTCTAACCGATCTGATACAAGATGAACATAAGGATTCTGATATTAACCTGATCAAACGGTTGATGGATACGGAAGTTTTGGGACAACTGAAAAAAGAAGCAAAAATTCAGTATTTAGAATATTTAGAGCAAAATATTAATGCCGACAGACATCCAGAGGTTGTTTATCTCCAGGATTTAATTCGTCGATTAAAAGCATTGAATGATTATATTGCCGATCCGCAGCGATCGGATGCTGACTATGAAGTTACCTATCAAGGAACACCCGTCAATTTTCGCCAACTTTTTTCCCGTGCAGAAGCCTTTGATATTTTGCCTGTTATCCCCATCATTGAAGGCTATTTAGGAGAAACAACAGATCCAAGACGTAACAGAAGACAATTTATCTTTGGACTGAAGCTAAAATTAAATGGCCCTGTGCAAAATCAGGGGAGCGCAAGTGCTTTTGATTATTATTGTAGTTTACTGGATCTAGATCGAGAAGAAAATCAGGCTGTAGCTCGAAGTCCATATGGTCTGCAAAAGATTCTGAAAGTCGCTTTTTTATATTTCTTTGTTTTTGCCTCCGATTGCGATCCAGAGGCAGAAGGCTATAATCATAATAATGAATTACACTACGATCCAGTCAGTCGCTTTGAAGCGAAAATTTTACCGACACTGCAAGGAGATAACGATGAGGCTAAAGTCAGTCTGTTAAGAGGAATTCGCAGAGGACTAGACAAATTCAAAGCTAGAGAAAAAGTTAACCGCTTGGTGAAATTAGTCAAGCATACTTTAACACGGGAAATGGTTATACCTCCCAGCGAACATTGTATTCATGTGGGGGTGAGGAAAACGTTATTAGAAACAGATGTTGATACAATTTTTGGGCGACAAACTCTATTTCGGGAAGCTCTGAAAGGAAATCCGAAGCAGTGTCTTCAGTATTTGTCGGTGGGAGAAGCGACGGTAAATCCGGAGATTTTATGCCAATTACCGGTTAGCATCAAGATTGAAGATATCCGCTATGCAGAAACGAGCGATCGCCAAACTTTTGCGATGAGCTATAAACTGGATCATCTCCAGAGCTTTCCGGTGCTGTTAATGCCTAAACAATGTCGTGCTTCTAGAGCATATAGCACGTTGAAAAATCGGAAGCTTGTCTTATGCGAGATGGATACAGAAGCGAATCAAAACTTAAATAATCAACAAGCATTTCTGTATCGCTTTACGTTTAGTCTACTCTTCTATATCGTAGTTCAACAGTTAGCCTGTTATCTCCCCAACCGCAAAAACCTATTTATTCCTATTGTCCGCTTTCATTTAACCAATAAGAATAATTCATCTCCATTGGAAGAGTTCATACTGAATTTGTCGGTTACCGTCTCCCATTTGCTGAATGAAGAGGAAATACTGGCCAATTTCCAAGGTTTTGATATTACGAGCAACAATATCCATAAAACAAGAAATGGTCTCAGTTCTCTGTATTCCCGACTCCCTAAAGTTTTCTCATTTGATCAACTGGAGGAAACGCCACAATTAGAAAAATTAGCGATTATTGTGGTGTCCAGTCGGGAATCTGATGCCCATTATCAAACGGATAAAGATCGGCATCTGTCTAATTTAATGGGCGAAGTGGTGAGCGTTACTCGTCGGGAAGATGCTCGGATAGAGATTAATTGCTTAAGCACATTTTCGGATTCTTATCCCCGGTCAAAAATTTTTAATACTCCTTTGGTTCTCCGGGATGAAATCGTGGAACTCTATCAGCGAGGATATCGGCATTTTGTTTATATTGCCAAAGCTCCGTATACAAGTAGCTTAAATATTACCGCAGAAGAGGATCGACTGTTTTTTATGTCGCGATCGCTGATTCGTTGCCTTGTAGAGAATAACCCGGATATTAAAATTTATCCCATGTTTTTCGATAAGTATTATGTGCGCTCTTCTATGAGTCTCAAACCCAAATCGTTGTATGTGCAAGACATCCGCGAGTTAACCCAGTTAGTGGACGATCCGAGTCAGCAATCAGTGGTATTTTTTAATTTGTTTAATGGACTCAAAGTGGGCAAAAAGGATGAGCGGTTTTATAATGGAGTAATTTCCTATGCTACTCTCTTAAATACTTATAAGGGAATTTTGGATAATGAAGTAATTTATCAAGGATTGCTCCATGAGGGAGACTTGAAACATGATATTTTACAGTATTTGACGCTGTTTCATTTTTCTCGCTATGAAGCAATGAGCAAAATCAGCTTAAAGCTCGATCCCTATCAAAATATTATTGGCGATTATTCGGTGGGTAAGCTGTCTTTGTTTAAGCATATGAATGGGAAGTCTGATTTTAATTCTTTGGCGTTTCTGACGGAAGTGAAAAAGGCTTTGGTTTGATATAGCGCTTTCCGCTTTGCGGACATGAATGCGTGGTAATGGGTAAAAGGTGCGTTACGCTGTCGCTAACACACCCTACTGGATTGTTTCAGCTAAAATGATGCATTAGATTTCGTTCGTAGTGAGGGATTTATCCCTCTCCAGCTAGGCTTTTAAGCACTCTTCGTGCTTACACCAATTTGAAATGAAACGATCCACTACTGGAAGTGATGTAAATTAAGGAGAAATTGAGCGATGAAAATAGAAGATCAAGGACGACCTTTTGAAATGGGGTTTAATATTGGGATTCTCAATTATCTTCAGCAAAACCAATTAGCATCGCAATGGGTTGAGTATTATCGTAAAGAGCTAGAAAATGTAAACTTAAACGCAATTAATAAAAAGCTGATTGAAAATGCGAGTTCCATTAGTTGTAGCGATCGCCAGATCATTGAAACCTGGAGTAACCTTTTACTCCTGAAGGGGTTTCTGGGGGGATATAACTTTTTTGCCGAATATCTGCAAGGGACGAGATGGCACAACCTTGAGCGTCGTTTAGAGGTGCTTTATTATCAATGTGCTTTTGCGGGTGACAATAGTATCAAGACGTATCAGAAGAGTCAAGAGCAGGTTTCCCAAGAGTGGTTATCTCGGTTAGAAGGACTTGATAGAGCGCAGTTAAAGACCTATATTAATCGCTATAGTGATACAGGAGAGTTTTTAAAAGCGGATACTCTGTTATTGCTCCGTCATTCCCAACGAGACTATCGCATTTTGGTGGTGGATCAATCCGTATTTGCGGTTCAGTCGGAAAAAGATCTGACTGATATCCAAAATTTTATTGGACTGATTAAAAGCAAACTCATTAAAGAAATCAATTATTTGCGCTCGAAAAGTGTGTTTTCTAAGCTGAGAATTGATACGGGAGACAGTCCAGATTTAGAGTTTTTCTTTTCTCCGGGTTTGAAGGATTATTTTACGGCGTTTAAGTCGAAGGATAAGGAGAGCGCGAAGCTAATTCAAGCGGGAGGATATGCTTATAGTTTTTATCAGTTTGCACAAAAAACGGGGATTATTCCTCAAGGTGCAAAGGTGATTTTGAGCGCGATAGGATATAGCGATCGCGGAATGAACACCATGACGATCCATTTCCAAAACCTCTCTTTGTTTGAAACCTGTTATCAAATTTACAAGCATGAGTCCAGTGGAAAAGAGATGATCGTAGTGCGAAAACAGGTGTTTAATCAGATCAAGCGTCAGATGGGTGCAAGTTTCGATCGCGGTAAGGAGTTTGTGCAGAAGTTGATCGATATTCCCCCAGATCGAACCACGGTGGTTACCCATCAGGAGCAAATTCAGGGGTTTCTCACCTCGGTTGCACCCCTTCCCGATGATATTGCACAAGAGCATAATCTTGATTCTAGCCTGGATTTACGCAATGGCCATGCTGAGTTAATTCGGCGATCGCTGCTTTCCGAGAGTTTGTATCTTTTTTTAACGGGGAATCCGGGAATCGGCAAAACAACGGCGATCGCCAATTTCCTCAAACAGCATCAAGACGACGGGTTTCTCTTTTTCTATGTCAGTCCCCGCAAACAGGTTAACCTGGATATTCTGGAAAAATTCAAGGATGATAAGGGAAATTGGTGCAGCGAAAACCTAGTTTGCTTAAACACCAATTCCCAGATTATTGCCGAACAGGGTGGTGATTATAGCGTACAATATCGTTCCGATCTATGGCAAGGAAATTTTAGGCAACAATCTGTTAATTTTCTCGATGGAAGTCAAGAGCAAAAAAAACATAAAAATAGCGATTCTCGTCTCCAGCGCAAAACCGAAGATTTAATCGTTGAAGCACCTCAAAATACTGCCGGAGTCATTCGCAGCATGTGTGAAGCCATCCATACCCTTGTCGATCGCCAAAGCACGAATAAAATAGTTGCTTCCATCTCCATTCAAGCCTTGAAAAAGACAGCCAATGGTAGTGATACCCTCAAGCATTTTGGCGAGATTTTCAAAGGAGCCTACAATAGTCGCACTCAAGCCGTTATCTCAGAAAAAATGCAAGCCATTTCTAAGCGGTTTAAACATCTATTTATTATGATTGACGAAATCACTGGAGATGATAGCGGCGTAGAATTCTTAAATCGCATCACTCACATTCTTCAAGATTATGGGTTAACCAGCAGCAAACATGGATTTAATCCTAAAATTATTATCGCCGATGCTTCCATTGTCGATCCGGATGTGATTAGTCAACATTTACAGGTTACCACGGCTGAACCCGATAAAATCTTTTTCCGCAAAGCCAAGAGAAAGGCTTCACCCTTGACGCTTGATTTGTTTAAATTCAAACGCCATCCAGCAACGCTAATCAATACCAACTCTTATCCTGCCAGAGATCTGAACATTACCTATAATGTTATCATTCATTCGACTCAATTTCAAGAGCGCGATCGCTTAAAACGAGAAGATGATGATTTAGACAAGAAATTGCGAGAACAAATTTTAGCTGATATTGAGCGAATCACTCAAGAACAGGCAGAAAAAGACGATCAAATTTTAGTCTATATCCAAAACAAGCAACGCTTAAAAAACCTAATTGAAGCGCTGGAACGTCGTTGGCAAACATTTGAGAAAAACCAAGACTATCTCGAAATTCATGCCAGTCTTTCCGAGAGCGAAAAGCAAGCCATCCATCACTATCAAAACGAAGTCAAGATCATTTTCATGACTTCTTCCGGCAGTCGAGGATTATCCTTTCCCAAGGTTAAGCATATTTTAGTGGATATTCCGCGCTTCCAAGTGGAAAAAAATCTGATGGAAATCATTCAAACGATCTATCGCGGACGGGGTGATGCGGATCGGGATAATCAATCCAAATCTTTACACTTTTATCTTGCAGAACGCGCCGTTTATTTTGAGGATCAGCCCCAGCTTTCTCTTCAGGAGAAAATTCTCAGCATCTTTAATATTTTGCTGCTGCTCAAAGCCTCGATTATGACGCGGATTCTGGGAGCGGGTAAAATTGGCAGACAAGAGTATTTGATTATTCCCATTGGCGGCAAGTCAGTATCTGCGGCTGGACAAACCCTCAGTTCTCAACTGGCTAATTTGCTTAGGGAACTGAAACTAGAAACTAGAAATCGTCACAGCGATCAAAAACTAAAACAAACTTATGAGCATTTAAAAACCTTACTCAGTCAAGCGGATTTTACTGTTCCTAAATCGGAACACTCCTCCTATATTTCGGAAGAGTTTACCCATCATTTCTTAGGGTTTGTTCGACCCAATCTGAGTAAATTAATTGATTTTCCACCGCTAGAAATGGGCTATCTTCAGGGAAGTTTGCTCATGGTTCCCCTTGGCGCTAAAGTCGTTTCGGAAACTTATACTTTATTTCTGGATTTAATTCTAGATCGGAGAACCGATGAACTGTGGCAGAATTTAAAGTATATTAGTAGCCCGAAAAGTGACTACAATGAAAACTTGAAATTTGCCACTCGCAGCGCGATTGATTTAATTGATGAAATTCGCGAAACTCAGCATAAATCCCAACGCTACGAGCAGCAAAGTCAACGACTGGATCGCTATTATGCGCTGCCATTATTAACATTTGTCGCTAGAGAGCAGATGAAAAGGTATCTCGCAGAAGGCGATAATGCTCCGTTTCTAGATATGACATTTCGCTACATTCTCGAATGCTATGTGCGATCGCTCTATCGAGTCGATAATATTCTCCCGATTGGCGATCGCTACCAGGATTTTCCCTTCGTAATCTTTAGTAGCTACAGTTTAGCGGAAATTCGCCAGCAACGCTTCGGCGATCGCTATCTGCTTAATTCCCATGAATTGAACATCCTCAATTTGGTTCTCTCTCAAGACAAAAAATAAAAATCAAGACTCAATTTAGTAACCCTCAATACAGTTTATTGCCTCAAAACTGGTTATAAAACAAGTCAAGTCATACAAGAATAACCGCTTCTAGGGTTCCGATTGAGGTTTACCGTACTTCAGTGACTGGTCCAAGAGAAGCAAGCTAAAGTCTGTTATGGATCAGACTTTAGCTCCACGGCGGGATAAAAGCCCGGGAGATTTTGGCGTTGGGAAAGAGTACGTCAAACTCCTGGGCTTTCTTCTTGTTGGACGTATTCAGAACATACTTAAAAATATAGAGCCACCCATAATGAGCGAACAACTTCCATTTCAACCTCCTGATTTAGAAGCTCAGAAAGCTTTAGAAAAAGAGAGAAATTTACCCCTAAGCGGTTGGCAGCAGGAAGTCGATCGCGGATTAGAATATGGTTTAGAAGCTGCTCAAAGTATCCGCGATCGCACCATTCCCACCTTTTCCCGTGGAGAACTCCCCCACTACGCCGGGATTAACACCTTTCTCAAAGCACCCTACTTAGAAGACGTGCGGAACGTCAGCAACTACGATATCGCCATTATCGGCGTTCCCCACGACTCCGGAACCACCTACCGTCCCGGTACTCGATTTGGTCCCCAAGGTATCCGTCGCATCAGTGCCCTTTACACCCCCTATAACTTTGAACTGGGTATTGACTTACGCGAACAAATCACCCTTTGCGATGTCGGTGATATTTTTACCATTCCCGCTAACAACGAAAAATCCTTCGATCAAATCTCAAAAGGCATTGCCCATGTCTTTCATTCCGGTGCATTTCCCATCGTTTTAGGCGGCGATCATTCCATTGGATTTCCCACCGTGCGCGGTATTTGTCGCCACTTAGGTGATAAAAAAGTCGGCATAATTCACTTCGATCGCCATGTGGATACCCAAGAAACCGACTTAGACGAACGGATGCATACCTGCCCTTGGTTTCATGCCACCAACATCAAAAATGCCCCCGCTAAAAACCTCGTTCAACTTGGAATTGGAGGCTGGCAAGTTCCCCGTCAAGGAGTCAAAGTTTGTCGCGAGAGAGCGACCAATATCCTAACGGTAACCGACATTACAGACATGGGATTAGATGCTGCCGCAGACTTTGCCATACAGCGAGCTACCGATGGCACAGATTGTGTTTGGATTAGCTTCGATATTGATTGTATCGATGCGGGTTTTGTCCCCGGAACCGGTTGGCCAGAACCTGGCGGACTCCTACCCAGGGAAGCACTCTACTTACTGAAAAAAATTGTCCAAAATACTCCCGTTTGTGGGTTAGAAGTCGTGGAAGTTTCCCCTCCCTATGACATTAGCGATATCACGGCTTTAATGGCCACTCGCGTCATTTGCGATACCATGGCTCATTTAGTGATTTCCGGGCAACTTCCTCGCCAAGAAAAACCTAGCTATATTCATCCAGAAGCCCAACCGGAACAAGTTGAATGGACCTAACCCGAGGATATCACTAGAGGCAGGTAAACAACGTGCATGAAACTGATATGACCAAAGCCTTAATCCTCACGTTGCGAGACTGGTGGAATGACCAAGAAGAATCGCCCAAAATAGAAACGGTTCACCTAATCGTTGGTCAATTTACCTGTGTCGAACCTGCCAGCTTGCAATTCGCCTTTGAAGTGCAAACTCAAAACACGTTTTTAGAAGGAGCCAAACTGGCTATTCAAGAAAAACCCTTAATCGCCTTTTGCCATTCCTGTCAAATCGAATATCGACCGCAAATTGGCCAGCACTATGCCTGTCCAACCTGCAATTCTCCCATGGAAGAGATTCGCTCTGGACGAGAACTCAAAATCGATCGCATTGAATATAGCCCATTAACCCCAACCAGCCATGCACCAAACCTTTGATGCTGCCTTAGAAATTAACTTACTCCATGCCAACCAAGCGGGAGCAGACCATAATCGTGCCCATTTTGACGAATGGGGGATGACTTGTCTGAACCTGATGAGTAGTCCTGGTGCAGGAAAAACGGTTCTTCTAGAGAAAACCTTAGAAGCCTTGCATTCTGACCTCAACATGGTCGTCATTGAAGGAGATATGACCACCGAACTCGATGCCGAGCGTCTGCGTCAATATGGCGTGCCCGTCATTGCGATTAATACCGGGCGTTCCTGTCATCTGGATTCCAAGATGGTCTCTGGAGGCATTCACCAGTTAGCCAACCAATACACCCCTTCCGACTTTGATTTAGTTCTGGTGGAAAACGTGGGCAATCTGGTGTGTCCCGCAGAATTTGAGGTGGGCGAACATGCCAAAGTTGCCCTCTTAAGCATTACTGAGGGAGAAGATAAACCCCTCAAATATCCAATTATGTTTCAAGAAGCGGATTGTCTCTTGGTCACCAAAATGGATCTCGCTCCCTATCTAGAGATTGACCTAGAGCGACTTGAAGCAAACGTGCGGCAAATCAATCCTCACGTTACCCTCATTCCCCTATCGGCAAAAACCGGTGAGGGATTAGACGCTTGGTTTACTTGGGTTCGCGCTCAAGTAACCCCAGCGTCGGCTCAACCGCTGGCGATGCCCGTTTAGGTTGAATCAAAAAAAGCTACTCCAATGTTCTGCCAAAACCTGGAGTAGCTCTAAACCACAAAAACAGTCCATCGGTCTAAGTAGACCGGGAGAAAATAATTATGACAGAAAAGATTTTGTTCTGGGGGATTTTGCTCTTCCTCTTTGGAACCCTAGGCATTGGTGTCTGGGCTTCTAAGCAGATTAAGGGAGATAGCGTCAACTATTTGGTGGCTGGACGGGGGTTGGTTCTTCCCCTAGCGGCTGCCACCTTGATGGCTCAGTCGGTGGATTCTAATGCAACTTTGGGCAATACGGATTTAGCGGCTGAATTTGGATTTTGGGCGGGTGCGTCGTTACCGATTGGTTTAGCGTTGTGCTTGTTTCTGACGGCGCTGTTTTTCGCTAAACCGATGAACCGTATGGGATTGATTACGCTACCCGATTTCTATCGTATCAAGTACGATCGCACTACAGAATGGGTGGCATCAGTGATTATGGTGCTGAGTTTCTCCTTTCTACTGGCGGGTAATCTGGTGGCTGGGGGCTATTTGTTCCAAGCGTTCATGGGGACAAATTATACGTCCGGAGCGATGTTTATTGCCATGATTGTCCTGATCTACACGGCTAGTGGGGGATTGTTTGCCGTTGCTTATACCGATGCGATTCAAGTGGCGATCGCCTTAGTCGGTATGATTGCTCTAGTGGGTTTTATTGGCTTTAACTTTGGCTTTACCATTCCTGATGGTATGGGCCCCATGCACTTGGAGCAATTAACCAATCCTGGAGCAGGGGCAGCGATTAACTGGGCAACCCTCTTAGCCTTGGGTTTGGGCGATATTGTCGCCATTGACTTTATGGCTCGTGTCTTTGCCTCCGATAGTCCAGAAACCGCCCAAAAAGCCTGTTTTATTGGCTCTGCGGGAACCATCCTGATTGGCGTGCCGTTCTCAATGGTGGCGTTATCTGCACCGTCTATTTTAGAACAAGCCAATATTACCCCAGAGGGGCCCCTGCTCTATGCCTTGCTGCAAGGCGTTGTTCCTCCCCTCGTGGGACTTTTGGTGATTGCAGCGATTCTTTCTGCTTCTTTATCGACAGCAGATGGGGCAATTTTAGGCACGTCTTCGGTGATTGCCCATAATATTATCGGTATTCGCCATGACGAACACAATGCTGGCGGCGATCGTTTATTATTAATTACCCGATTAATGGCCGTTGTAATTACCGCCATGGGCTTATTCTTTGCCTTGCGTATTCCTCAAACGGGGATTCTCTTACTCTTAGCCTTTGATATTGGCTTTGCTGGATTATTAATCCCCCTAGCCGGAGGACTCTATTGGCCGGGGGCAACAAAACAAGGAGCCTTAGCCTGTATTATTTTGGGAACACTAACTCGTATTGTCATGTTTGTTCTCATGCCTACGACATTTGGCTTGGACAATACTTTACTCTATATTCCCAATGGTTTATTTACACCCGATTTTGATGGCTTTCCTACTTTAATTAGTCCTTTTGTTGGATTAGCGGCCTTTATTATCGGATCAAATTTAACTAGAGGGAAAGGTAATACAGCTAATGTCCTAGAAGAGCACGACGCTCATATAGCGCTGCACGCTAGGGAATGGGGAACAGGGAATAGGGAATAGGTTTCACTTCGTTCAACCCAACCTACGGGAAAATGGCGAAGGTATTGCGCTTTAACAAGGGGCTTAAAAGCCCCTTGTTAAAGCGCAACATGATACAGGAATAATATTAGGCCACTTTCTATTGCCTATTGCCTATTGCCCAATTCCTAAGATGAATAAACCGGGTGAATGTGCCAAATATCTCTGGCGTATTCGGCGATCGCGCGATCGCTAGAAAACTTACCGATCCTCTTTTAAGACTTCTACCTGACTTTCCTGACTGCCAGAATCTACGTTCATCACATCATTATCTTGGGAAAAAAATTGGCTTGACATAATCTAATTTCAATCACAATTACATAACTTTGAAGTGTAGATGCCAGAAGATACCCTAATTATGCTGTACTTAACTCACTGTCCTGGATCGCCGCAACAAGAGGCTTGAAAGCCCCTTGTCTTGTCCCAATCTTTTTTCTTAAGGATGTTTTCCCCCATCTGGCATAACGGCTTTACTCAAGTCTGTTTTTTCTAACTTTGCTGTGTCGAATTGGGCATTCGTTAAGTTAGCCCGACATAAACTCGCCAGACTCAAATCAGTATAGCTTAAATTAGCATCGGTTAAATCCGCACCACTTAAATCTGCACTACTTAAATCTGCACCACTTAAATCTGCGCCTCGAAGATCTGCACCAATTAAATCTGCTTCACTGAGATTAATTCCACTCAAATTAGCACAATACAAATTGGCTCGAATTAACCGAGCGCGAAACAAATCAGCACCTAATAGATTAATCCGAAACAGATTCGCAGCAAATAGATCGGCTCGCAATAAGCGAATTCCGGGTAAATTAGCACTACTCAATTCAGCTCGGAACAGGTCAACGTCCTTAAAATAGCGTTCCCCTGCGGCATAACGGTCTAGAAATTCATTAACATCCATAGAGACGTTCAGGTTTAAACATGAACACACTCTCTATTCTCCCAACTGAAGGGGGCAAACGTCACCTATGTAGGGGGGGGTTCGTAACAATTTGTTATATCAATTAACAATTAACAATTAACAATTACCTATTACAGCGCTTCGCGCGGTAATACCATTTCTCTATGAAGATGCGCTTAACAAGGGGCTTAAGCCCCTTGCCTCCCAACGATCGATTAATGGCAGGCTTAAAGAGAAATGGTATAACAATTTTATATTAGGCATAAATCAGATAAAAGTATCGCTCCATTTGCCTCGTATCCAGTCAGTTCTCAAGAAGGGGTTTGAGATGCTGAAAGGGTAGGAAATTCTAGCGAGGATACAGAAAATGAAATCCCGATCCCGACAGATTGAAACCTCCCCGAAAGCATACCCCATCATCCAGTCTATGGAAACCCTGGAAACAGTCATGAGCATAGACCCCAAACGGCAAATCGTACAAGCCATCAATCCCGTCTCTTCAGGATTAAATTCAGAACTTTCCTTCGTTTTACACATGGAATTTGTCATTCTCTTATGCTTGCACCTCTTGGTGTTAGTGCAGCTCAAACAGCGCTAATCTCTCCCACCAATGTAAGGTGGGCAGTGCCCACCTTACCAATTTATATCAAATCCGAATAATCAATGAAAATATGTCATTGCGTTTACGCAGTATGCGCGAAGCACGAACGGAACGCAGTGGAGTGAAGCAATCGCCGAGACTAGCAAGATAGTCGAGATTGCTTCATTACGCTTCGCTCCATTCGCAATGACTGAATTAGGGTTGATTAAGCGGACATAATATCATTTCTATCTCCTTCATCATTACACAGAGCGATCGGCTCGCGATCGCCCGTTCAATCAAACCATCTAAATCCTGTTGTGCTTGCTGAGTCGTCATTGCATCCATTGCCTTATCTCCTTGTCCCTTGTTTTATGAGTCGCTGTGGGTATCCAATTGATTATAGCCGATGCAAGGGGCGTTAGAAACCGGGTTTGTGCCAGAAACCCGGTTTCTAGATCCTCTCAAAGTGATGTCATATCTTACCCTTACCGCCAATCACCGATTAAAACATAGTTAGCCCAATTCATATTGTTAGTATAACTAAATTCTGGATCTTTGATAAAATGGACTTGAGCGCGACGCAGTGCCTCAGCTTTGGAAACATTGGGTTTAGTCCATTCTTGATAAAACTTAGCCATGAAATCAGGAATAGAATTATGAGGTGGAACGAATGAAGTATCTCCCTTAAGAGTAAGGATAGTGCGAATGTTATATTTTTTTAACTGATTAGTAGATTTAGTAGATTGAGCATTAATCACCAATGATATAAAATGCTCAAGAACCAGTAAATCAATACCTTGATCTTGTCCTTGATTGTCTGAAGAAACTAATTTCCCAAAGTCTTCATAAGAGATATTTTCATCCCAAGTTTGGATAACATTATCTATTTCTATAGACAAAGGGCTTATGGTAGCCAAATGTACAACTGGAAAATAAGAATTCTCCAGAGCTTTTTTAAAAGCAGTATTTGTGAATTTTTCATTGAGTAAAACAGAACTGGGTATGATAGAGCTAACTTTTTCTATTTCCTGTTCAGTTGTAGGTGATTCAAGCAATAAAATATTGTCAGTTTTGTAGTCTTTAGAAAATCCAGCCACTAATGCCCTTAACGGTCTTTGAGGTTGGCGTTCGGCTTCTATCATCTCTAATGCAGGGGTAAAAGCAACTGCATATTTCTCTACTAAATACTGCTCTCCATCGTGAAGATTAAATACAGAAAGGTTTTCTAGCATGTTATTCACGGCTTGAGTAGAGATAAATACCAAAGTTTTGATATTGCTTGAGTTTAAATAAATCTCTGATGGTTTGAATATTAAATCATTATATTTTTGACTTGTCTTCAAATAATAATCAATAAGATTTCTGGATTCTCCAATCGTTATATCTCCGTATTCTCCAATCGTTATATCTCCGTATGATTCAATAATAATATCACCTCGATCGCCGAATACTTTCAAACTTCTCAAAGATCTAAAAATATCTCTTGAGTAGTTTTCCATATCTATAGTTCTCTTAATTGAGTAGTGATAGAGTGGTTCACTGGGTAAGTGAAGTATAAATTCAACACGATCTTCAAATAAAATTGGATAAAAAACGGCAGCATGTGGATCAATTTCCTCAATTTTTACTAGATTAGGATTTAAAGGAAACATCTGACTGAAGTCGTGAAGTTTTATTAACTGAAGTGACTCAACTACTTGCCGCGCTTTCTCTAAGTTCGCTTGACTTACTTCTTCAACATCAAAAATAGACTCTAGAACTCCCTGATACACATTTTCAACAGTTTCTGGAAACGAAACTTGTACAGCCGGATTAATTCCTGTCAAATCAGGATCTAACTTTTGCAAAATATCAAAGGCTTGCTGATTAACTGAAAAATCGACCGATTCATCCCCTTGTGCAACCAGCAGACGGGATTTAATATTCAATGCTTGTGCCCGCAGGATAGAATAGTTCAGATTCTGTTTATCTTCTACTTGATTCAAAAAATCTAAACTTTCTGAAACCGCATCCATTGCCTTATCCAACTGTTCTAATTGTTGGTAAGCAGTGGCAATATGACTCAACAACATTGCTTGTTTCAAGTCATAATCCTTAATTTCAAACGATAATGCTGCTTGTTTCCAAGCTTGTTCCGCTTCAGAGTGTTTATTCTCCCGACGTAGCTCTCCACCTAATTCAGATAACCGGGAGACATTTTGCACTTGTTCCTCTGCTTTTTGCCGTTGTATCTGTGCTTGTCTTGCCTCACGATTCGCTTTAATCACCCGATTTCCCGCAACTTGCACCGAAAAGGTTGCCCCCAAAATTGCCATCACCATCACCACCGCACCGATACGAATTCGCCGTTTCGCCTTGCGATTTGCTTGCGTTAATACCCGGTTTCTCTGCTCTGCGGCTTCCGAGTCTTTGCGCTCGCGCTCTAACTCCGCTTCCAGTTTCTCTTGGGCAATTTGCACCTCAATTTCTTTCTTCTCACTCGCGGCTAAAAACTCTTGGTCTCGATAGCTTAAATTCTTACCTGCTGCCCAACATTTGGCATCCTGCAACGCCTTACCGCGCAACAATCTTGACTCATCCGCACCTGCCGATTTTACCCAATCGCGAAAGGCTTCCGCATAGGGACGCAACGCCTCTAATTGTTCCTCAATCCAGGCTTTATTAAACACTTCAAAATAAATGTGATTCGCGACTTTCAGCCTTACCGAAGTTCCAGTTCTTTGCTTGACCACTAACCCCGATAACTGTAACTTTCCTTCTTCAAAACTATTATTGGCTACCACTTGCCCTTGCTGGCGGATTTGCTGATATAATTCCAACAAATACGCCGCCCGTTGCTCGTTACTGAGAATGCGGTTGCGGATGGTTTTCAAATGCTCTGGATCGTCCGATGCTTCCCAATTTTCGATAATCCGAGTTCTGACTAAGTTTTCCATCCACTCCCCCTCACGTCCTGTGGGAAGATTGGGGGCTAATTCACACACCCATTGACAGAGTTTTTGAGTTAAAAATGGTTGTCCTCCCGTCCAGTTTAATATTTCCTCGATCGCAGTTTCTGGATGGCTCACCCGTCCTTTTAATCCTTCCACCAAGGGCGGCACTTCATGGAGTTGAAATCCCTGCAACTCCACCGCTCGACCAATATTAAACGGGGTACGGTTTTTGTCTTCAATTAAATCGCCAGGGGTGGCAACTCCCAAGAGGACAAACGAGAGACGCTTATAGGCATTATCATCCGCCCGTTTATTGTAACAGGAGCGAATCAGGGCAAAGAAATCATCCTTAAATCCAAGTTGCAAAACGCTATCAATTTCATCAATGAAGATCGCCACCGGTTGAGTGATTTGGCGAAAAATAAGCTCTTCTAGAAACTCGCCAAAAAACTGAACGGCAGGAATATCTCGGCGTTCGTTGAACCAAGAACGTAAGGAAAAAGTTTCCTCTAATCCCAATCGACTGACGAGAGTTTTAACTAATCCCCCATACCATTTTTCTGGAGTCACTTGTTGCGAACCCAATTCGGTAATATCGATGGACGCGCACACCACCCCATTGTCTTGCAACCGTTGCATGGTTCGCACTCTCAGGGAAGATTTTCCCATTTGTCGCGCATTTAGGACATAGCAAAATTCGCCGTTTTGTATTTGCTGATAGAGTTCTTCATCAGCAGCGCGAGTGACATAAGTTTTGGAATTGAGCGGTAAAGTTCCGCCGATATAATAGGTTCCCATGATATTTTTTAGTTTAGCGTAGGGCTGGCATTACCCACCCTACTGGATTGTTTCATCTAAAATGGTGCATTAGATTTGGTTTGTAGTGAGGGATAAATCCCTCTCCGGCTAGGCTTTGAAGCACTAAAGTGCTTACTACGAACAAAGCCCCATTTTAGGTGGGTCAGCCCACTACTGGACTGTTTCAGCTAAAATGGTGCATTAGATTTGGTTTGTAGTGAGGGATTGATCCCTCTCCAGCTAGGCTTTGAAGCACTAAAGTGCTTACTACGAACAAAGCCCTATTTTTGGTGGGCAATGCCCTACGCGAGGGCGATTAGGGCAAAAAATCCCGAAAGTAGTCTCGATATAATCGACAACTGGGGAAGACATTATTCCCCTGTCGTTTTACTAATCCTAAACTGTACAACTTGTAAGCATCCATGGAGTCCAAACGCACGGGAGTATCCGATTCAATCACTGTCGATAACGCCTTCACTAAATCAGGATGCTGTTGCACAATATTCCAGAGATGACGCAGGTGATTGACATAAATTCCGGCTTCCGTGGGTGCTTCTTTTAAGAGCAGTTCCAAGGAATCCGGGTCAGTGCGATAATGGGAAAATGCTTGCTCAATCAGATAAGGATGACCTCCTACCATTTCCATCAGTTGCTCTACAGAAGATTGACTCCAATTCTGTTGATGCTGTTGGGCAAATTCTTGCACCTGGGAAAGGGTAAATTCTGATAATTCAATGGGCACGCCGACATTAAAGGGAGATTCGTTAATGTTTAGGGGAATATAGACTTCCGTGGAATGGACAACAACCAAACGCAACTGCTGCCAAACCGATTCCACTTTTCCCCGCTCGTGCCAGGCTCGAAGTAAGCCTAAAAATTCCGAGGCAACTTGAGGATAGGGAAAAATTCGGTCTACTTCATCTAAGCATAAGATAACGGGAGATTTGGCTTTGGGAAGTAGATAGTTCTGCACATAGTCGGTGGTATCGACTTTGGAGGTGGAAAACTCTTCATCCCAGTAATTTTTCAACTGATTGGGAATGCCTAAACTGTGCCCGAAACTGATACCAAACCATTTGAGAAAGGCATCAATATGGCTGAAGTCGGTTTCATGGGCTAGGTGAAAGTTGAGATAGGCAAACCGATAACCTTCCTGAGTCAGTTGCGCTAAAGTTCTCGCCATGAGTGCAGTTTTTCCCATCAGACGGGGGGATTTTATCCTCAATAATGCACCGGGATGGATGAGGGCACTGTGGCAAGATGATTCAATGGGAGGACGTTGGATATAAATGAGCGAGGGGTTTTGGAGCAGGGGAGCGATCGCCGGGCTATCCTCTGGCCGATCTGTGGTATCCTCGAAAATGGCGATCGCCTCCACATCCTGCTCCAGTCGTTCGCTAATCTCCTGGAAATTCACATTATCCACCGCTTTCCCATTCAGATAGTTACTCACCGTCGCCAGAGATAGCTGCAACTCATCTGCCAAATCTTTCTGACGGGGATAACCTTGGCGTTTCACGGCTGCTTTAACCTGGGAAATAAATTGGGGGGCAACTTTTAGCGATCGCGACATGATAGAGTACTGATGACCTGATTTCACTATAGCCGCTTTCTATACCTACTCCCCGAACTCAGGTATAACTCAGTTATACAAAAATTTTAGGGGCGCAAAATTTTGCGCCCCTATTAGATTGATATTTATAGCGTTTCTTCTAGAGTTTTCTGAGCTAATTTTGAGCCATACATAATTAAGCTTAAGGTTGCTAAAGTCCCGATCGCATAAATTGTACCTTGAACTATCTGTCCTCTGATCCCTAAATCCAGACTGGAATTCCCTAATTGGGTAATATCCCCGATTAAAGAACCAATATAAGTATAACCAACAATACCCGGAATCATACCGATCGATCCCAAAACATAATCTTGAAGAGAAACTTGCATCACTCCAAAGGTATAATTGAGTAAATTAAAGGGAAAAATAGGAGATAAGCGAGTTAATAATACAATCTTAAATCCAGATTTAACAACTGCCCGATCGAGGGCAAGAAATTTGGGATATTGGGAGAGTTTGCGGATTGCCCAATCCCTCGAAACATACCGTCCTAATAGAAATGCCAAAGTTGCCCCTAATGTGGAAGCAATAAATACATAAATCGATCCCCAGAATACGCCATAGATTGCACCACCACCCAGGGTTAAAATCACAGCGGGAATTAATAGTACGGTGGCAAGATTATACAAGAGAATATAAGCGATAATACCCTGTTGAGAATATTGAATCGAGATCAGTAGGGTTTTGAGCAAGTCCTGCATATTTTTCCCTTGCAGAACGATAATCATGAAGGCAACACTAGATGCAATTAAGATTAACGCGATCGCTCGTTGACCTAGACCCCTGTTCATCTGATTAACTCCATCTTCCCGAACTCTGAGTTAAGAGTCAGAATACTTCATATTGGTGACTCTAACCTGAAATTCTGCTGAGGAGAAGATGAAAATATAGGGGTTTGTACTGGGAATAGGTGATGGTCGCCTGATAGATTCTGTATTATCCTTGCTAGAGGCAATTATCCCCAACCTCTACCCATTTTTAATTGATCTAACCACCGATATGCTGCAAGGCATCTTCAGCAGCTTTTTTCTCAGCTTCCTTTTTGCGACGACCTTGACCTTCTCCATACTTTTTCCCTTTTACCCAAACTTCAACCCAGAAAATTTTCTCATGATCTTCTCCCGCTTCTTTAACTAATTTATAGTCTGGTGTTTGTTGATATTCTTTCAATGCCCATTGCTGAAATTTTCCTTTACTATCAATTAAGTTGGGAAGAGTTTGATCGTCCGATGACTCTATCAAATCATCAGCAATATCTGTAAACAAACGGGTGACAAACTGCCGCACTTTGACGATACCAGCATCTAAATAATATGCACCAATAATGGCTTCTAATGTATCACTGAGTAAAGCTGGATTGTTCTGGGCATTGTTTTGGATTGCCCCTTTCCCCAAACGCATCAGGTCACCTATACCTAATTCTCCGGCTAATCGCGCTAATTGCTTTTCATCGACTAATTTAGAGCGCAATCGTGTCATTTGAGCTTCTGTAATGTTTACGGAACTGCCGTACCGCTTATAAATGAGTTCACTGACCAAAAACCCTAAAACCGCATCTCCCAAAAACTCTAATGCTTCGTTATCTTCTAGGGTATCTGAATGCTCATTTGTATAGGATCGATGGGTTAAAGCATGAAGCCAAAGAGCTTCATCTTTTAGGGTTGGCAGTTGAATGGGTTGACTGGAACGAGGCATAGACTATCTCAAAATAGTCTATAATTATATCACTTTTTCTATGAACATGTCAACCGGAGATTGCTCAACTGCACATCCAATCAAGGATTACAGAAACCGCGAAGCAGTTAGGACTGTCTTTTAATTCACCCAACTTATTCCCTATTCCCTTTTGCATTATTGTACAACCCAACAGGTTAAGGAGTCCCTTAAATAATCCCATTCGATGTCAGAAATCAAGCCGCAATCACGAAACTCCGCTAAGACCTGCTCCAGACTTTTCCAAGCATTTCGTCGGTCAATGCGATCGCGAGCTTCCTGAAGAGCAGAAAAGGGATTGGAATGAATACCGACTAAACACCCCATGCCGGAATAATCTCCTTTTAGACTCATTAGATCTACATGCCAATATTGTTCGTCGAAATAAACCTGAATAATCCAACCTTTATAATAATCAATCATGGGTTCTTTGTGGAAATAAAATCCGATCAATTCTTGATTTTGATCCCCTACTTCGATACCTTCCTCTCATCCGGATCGCTGCGGTCAATTGACCAGGCTTAGGGTTGGGACTGGGGCAAGGTTCCAGGGCGAATAGAAATCTCTACTTTCTGACCTGCTCGATTAACTTCTAAAAACAATAATTCGCCCACGGTAGATTGTTCTACTAGCTCTTGGACTTCCGTGGCCTTTTGTACAGGAATTCCATCGACCCTCAGAATAATATCTCCAGGTTGTAATTGGGAATTTTCCGCTGGGGAATTCTTGACAATTCCTGTAATAATCACTCCTTCATTGAGGCTTTCAGCGATCGGGAATTGCTGTTGTTGCAATAAAGATTTAGCGGCAGGGGTTAAATCGACCATTTGAATGCCCAAAAACGGATGTTCGGCTGTACCTGTGGTAAATAATTGATCGGCGACCCGTAGGGCAGTTTCAATGGGAATGGCAAATCCCAATCCTTGGGCATCAGCACGAATGGCTGTATTAATGCCAATTACTTGGCCCTGCTCATTTAATAAGGGTCCTCCGGAATTTCCCGGATTAATGGCGGCATCAGTTTGAATAAAACGCACGCGCTTATCCGGAATTCCGACTTGAGCGCTCGATCGCCCCGTGGCACTAATAATCCCAGCCGTCACCGTATTGTCTAAACCTAACGGATTGCCAATGGCGATCGCCCATTGTCCCGGTACTAACGGCTCTGAGCCACCGATTTCTACCACAGGCAAGCCCTGAGCCTCAATTTTAACTACAGCAATATCCGTCACCCGATCTCTACCCAAGACCACGCCCTCAAAAGTTCGCCCATCTCGAAGCGTAATATCTACCACATCTGCACCTTCAACCACATGGGCATTGGTAATCAACTGTCCTTGGGTACTCAAAATCAACCCCGATCCCGTTCCCCGCTCTAACCGTTCCGGTTCAGCAGGGATATCATCTCCAAAGAACCGATCCAATAACGGATTGCGAAACGGTGGAGAAATCTGAGATTTTACTCGTCGAGTCGCATCAATTCTGACTACGGCCGGTCCTACTTTTTCCACAGCTCTAGCAATAAAATTAGTGGGGATAGGCTCTGTTGATTTAGCGATCGCCGAAGGTTGAGGTAAGGGAGGCAACACAACAGGAAGCGCAGAAGAATCGGAATAGCTTAAAACCCGATCTCGCTCCAGATATCGGCTCCCTAGCCAACCTGCACTACTTCCCATAACAAATACACCCAGATAAGCGATCGCTCGTTTAACCAATAAGCTCATAGCCTTTTATCCACCCAGAAGATTCTGATTACCATGAAGAATACAAGTGCAAAAATACATCTTGTTTACTATCGACACCTTAAACTAACTCCCTTAATTTTAGCTTCCCATTTTCAATTCCCTTTTACCTCTATAGCGATTCTCTCTTCTATGGCGTACAGCTTGAAGCCTTAGACCCTAAACCATACAAGCTATTGCCTATTTCCTATCCCTCATTCCCTATTCCCTAGCGCGAAGCGCTATTTTAAGCAGCAGCTTTTTCACACTGATGGTATGATGGGCACAGAAATTCAGCAAAAGGGTGAATAGGTTATGGCAAAAGCACCGATATCTCCTGTGGTGCTGGTCATTTTAGATGGCTGGGGTTACCGTGAAGCCACCGACGGAAACGCCATTGCCGTCGCGAAAACACCCATAATGGATAGCCTACAGGCAGCTTACCCTAATACATTAATTCAAACCTCTGGAAAAGCTGTCGGGTTACCTCAAGGGCAAATGGGTAACTCAGAAGTGGGTCATATGAACATTGGCGCAGGCCGAATTGTAAAACAAGAACTACTTCGCATTAGTGATGCAGTAGAAGAAGGTTCCTTACCAGAGAACCCCGCTTTACAAAAGGTCTGTGAGCAAGTCAAATCTCACTCTAGCAAACTCCATCTGATTGGACTTTGCTCAGATGGAGGGGTTCATTCCCACCTAGACCATCTATTGGGATTACTAAAACTAGCCAAAACACAGGAGATTGAACAAGTCTGTATTCATGCGATCATGGATGGTCGTGACACCTATCCCACCGATGGGGTGAAAAACCTGGAAAAACTGCAAGCAGAACTCAACTGCATGGGAGTCGGGAAAATTGTCACCCTCATGGGCCGCTATTATGCCATGGATCGCGATCGCCGATGGGATCGGGTGCAAAAAGCCTATCAAGTCCTCATCGACGATACCATTACTGCTCAAGGGGATGCGATCTCACTTTTAAAAGCATCCTATGAGCAAGGAATCACCGATGAGTTTGCGATCCCTGTCCGTTGCGCTCCAGGTTCAGTAGAACCGGGGGATGGCATAATCTTTTTTAACTTCCGCCCCGATCGCGCTCGGCAGCTTACCCAAGCCTTCGTCGATCCCGATTTTGACGGATTTGAGCGGACTATCATCGATCCCCTGTCTTTCGTTACGTTTACCCAATATGATGCGAGTCTGCCGGTATCTGTGGCCTTTGAACCCCAAAACCTGAACAATATTTTGGCAGAGGTTTTGGCCCAACAAGGACTACGACAGTTTCGCAGTGCAGAAACCGAAAAATATGCCCATGTAACCTATTTCTTTAATGGGGGACTCGAAGATCCAGTAGAAGGAGAAGACCGAGAATTAATTCCCTCTCCCCAGGTTCCCACCTACGATCGACAGCCGAGTATGTCTGCCGAAGCCGTCACAGAAACAGCCATTGCTGCCATCGAAGAACAAGTTTATTCTATGGTAGTGATTAATTATGCCAATCCAGATATGGTGGGTCATACGGGAATGATGGATGCAGCCGTTCAGGCGATTGAAACGGTCGATCGCTGCTTAGGTCATCTGATCGAGGCGATTGGTAAAGTCGGAGGAACCACGATTATTATTGCCGACCATGGCAATGCCGAACTCATGTACGATGAGAAAGGGAATCCTTGGACAGCCCATACGACGAACCCCGTGCCTTTTATCCTGATTGAAGGTGAAAAGCGTAAAATTCCCGGCCATGGCAACAATGTTGCCTTGAGAAGCGATGGTTGTTTGGCAGACATTGCCCCTACCATCCTGGAAATTCTACAAATTCCTCAACCCAAGGAAATGACCGGGAAATCCATGTTTCAGAACCCTGTCTATGAAGTGCAAACCAATCGATCGCCGGTTTCCCTCTCTCGGTAAACCCGCACTTCTGGCTCCATGATTGTTTATTCCATTTCACCTTATGAGTGTTGTCAGTATCCTACAAATTGTTTGGGCTATCTCAGCCTTTAGTCTGGTGGTCTTAATTCTTCTCCATAGTCCGAAAGGAGACGGTATTGGCGGTATTGGCGGCCAAGCCCAATTATTTACCAGTGCTAAAAGTGCTGAAACAACCTTAAATCGGACAACCTGGGCTTTAACTGTTCTCTTTCTTGGCTTAACGGTAGTGTTAAGCGCTGGATGGTTAGAACCCGTTGGTTAATGCCATGGCTCCTTGGCGATGGATAGCCAAAAGGTTAAACCTTTCCCGTCAAGGTCTATGCTTAAGATCTTGGATGGGCATGATGATGCGACCCATCGCTTACGCGATCGCCACAGTCTTGTTGGCGGTCTTTTCTTGTACAACCATTCTAGCCCTTCCCCCCAGAATTAGGGTTTCTCCACCGCAAGCCCATCCCCTCCCCCCCCTTTTAGCCCAATGGCACGATCCGGAAGAACTTGGAGACTATTTTGAAGCCATTAAACCCCTCAAAATTGGGTATTTAATTTGGTCTCAATTCCCCGTACAAGTGAGTCTCGATATCGAGACCCCCGATCCGCGTTGGGTTGAAGCCGTCACCCGTGCCATTCAGGAATGGCAAGCCTATTTTCCCTTAGAAATTAGCGATCGCCCCGATCAAGCCCATATCATCATTCACCGACAGCGCCCTCCCCTCAAACTCGGCCCCGATGGTCAGCTTGGACGCGTGCGATCGGCTACCACTAACTATGAACTCTATCTTGGCTCTCTCCCCCATCCGCCCGATCGGGAATACCTGCTCCATCGCTGTGAAATCTTCCTGACTCCAAATCAAACCTCAGAATATACCCTCGCCACTGCTCGTCACGAACTGGGCCATGCGATCGGTATTTGGGGCCATTCTCCCGAACCCACCGATGCGCTCTATTTCTCCCAAGTGCCCAATCCTCCCCCCATCTCCTCCCGCGACCTCAATACCTTGAAACGCATTTATCAACAACCCACCCACCTCGGTTGGCCAGTGCCGTCACAACACTCTCGTGTATGGGGTTACAAGATCTCTCTACCCACCCTGCCCAGCCTTCAGTCTCTACCTACCCTACCTCCCCTCCCGATGCTTCCTGCATTGCCCAAACTCCCCCAACTGCCGAAATTACCTCCTTATCCTAAGCAATCTTGTCTAAAAGTTGGCGGCGTTTCTGTTCAAACTCATACTCAGTAATCAGTCCCTCTTGACGCAAAGCCTCTAACTGCCGTAGGGCATCCGCTACCGACTCCACCTGGTCTCGGATCGGGCCAGTAGGTGTAGAATTCTGCTTCGGCCAGAACTTTGACCAATTCACTTGGGGGATTTTCAGTCCTGGAATAACAGGAACCGGGCCGGGATAATTCTGGTTAAATTCTTCATCATTTTGTACTAAATACCACACACCATCAATTGCACTAGCCACATGGGGAATTGGAGTCCAAGACAATAATAAATAGATCGCTCCCCATAAAGGTTGACCTAAATAAAACTTATGCAATCCGGCGATCGGAATCAACATCCCAGAAAACGCCAAAATCATACCCACTTTTCGACTCTTTTCCTTATTCAACACCGTTAAGCTACCCCCATTCCAGGCTCAAGCACATCCTAGTACCTTGACCCAACTAAAATAGTCCATTTTTAGAGCAATCACAAAACCAGGATGCTCATAGTCTTTCTATTTCATTGTGCAATACTTGAGCCGGTGAAGCCCCCCATCCCCTCTATCCCCTATAAATACGGAAAACCGAATTTTACTCGAGTCTCCGACTCCATTAGAATAAAACCAGTGCATCATCATCAATGCCCTTAACACCGTCAGTAAACCTATCTAAAAAAAGCCATGGGATTTTTTGATTCAGAAATTGTTCAACAAGAAGCAAAGAAACTCTTTGAGGATTATCAATCCCTGATCCAACTTGGTAGTGACTATGGCAAATTCGATCGAGAAGGAAAAAAAATGTTCATCGAACAGATGGAAGCCTTAATGGATCGATATAAAGTATTTATGAAACGCTTTGAACTCTCCGAAGACTTCATGGCCCAAATGACCGTTGAACAGCTCAAAACCCAATTGGGCCAATTTGGAGTCACCCCACAACAAATGTTCGATCAAATGAATTTCACCCTAGAGCGGATGAAATCTGAACTGGAAAAACAATCGTAAATGTTGAACCCATCCTATGGCTGTGGTCGGGGAAATTCACTTGGAGAACGGAATTTCTCGACCGGTTCATT
The DNA here is from genome assembly GCF_017746735.1 of Roseofilum sp. Guam. Taxonomy (NCBI): domain Bacteria; kingdom Bacillati; phylum Cyanobacteriota; class Cyanophyceae; order Desertifilales; family Desertifilaceae; genus Roseofilum; species Roseofilum sp. Guam. The sequence continues at coordinate 28,142 of NZ_JAGHZN010000004.1, forward strand.
CGCCAAAGCTTTGTGCATAAAATCGCGCCAAATCGGAGCTACAAATGTACCTCCAGTAACTCCCTTAGCCAGAGGTCGATAATCATCATTGCCCACCCAAACCGCTACAGATAATTGGGGCACATAACCCACAAACCAAATATCCCGCTCCGAAGTAGTTGTTCCCGTTTTACCGGCGGCTGGACGACCCAATCTAGCACCAGTAGCGGTTCCCCGTGAAATCACCCCTTGCAACGTGCTATTGAGAGAAGCCACCGCCCAAGGATCGAGAATCAGCTTCGGCTTAGGCGTATTATCCAATAAAACATTGCCATGGCTATCAATCACTTGGGCAATAAACGTCGGTTGTGAATGCCAACCATTGTTCGCAAACGTCGCAAACGCACCAGCCATCTCTAAAGGTGTTAAGTCAACCGATCCCAAAGGTAAGGAAATTACTGGGTCCATAGGACTTTTAATCCCCAAATTACGAACGACTTCAACGACCTTATTTAGACCAACCGCTTGACCAATTTTAACCGCTGGTACATTCAAAGATACTTCAAGAGACTTTCGCAAACTTACCGCGCCGGAAAAACTCCCCCCATAGTTTTGGGGAGAATAATAGCCACTACCATCCCGATACCTGACTGGCGAGTCATTTACCACTGACTCAGGTGTATATTTGCCACTAGCAAATGCCGCATAGTAAACAAACGGTTTAAACGAAGACCCCGGTTGTCGTTGCGCTTGCACCGCTCGGTTATATTGACTGGTTTCATAGTCAAAGCCTCCGACCATCGCTTTCACAAAGTGGGTGCGAGGGTCAACCGCTACTAGAGCTAATTGTCCATTATCGTAATCGTAATAAACACCTCGGCTATAGAGGCGACTATGCCAATCCTTAACCGTTTGCTCGGCAATTCGTTGGAGCCTCAGATCGATGGTGGTTTGAATCCGCAATCCGCCTTTGACTACCATATCGCGACCAAAGCGGTCTGAGAGTTCTTGAATTACTGCCTCCGTTAAATAGGGCACTTTACTTTGACCAAAAGAAGTCACCCGTCCCACCAATAATGGCTGTTCTTTCGCTTCTTTCTCTTCCTCAGCCGTAATCCAATTCAATTCTCGCATCCGCCCCAAAACAATCGCCTGCTGTCGTTTGGCTAACTTATAATCCACAAAGGGGCTAAAACTCTCGGGCGCTTGAATCAAACCCGCCATCATTGCTGATTCTGCCAACGTTAGATCCGCTGCCGCTTTGGCAAAATAACTTTGGGCAGCCGTCTCTACTCCATATGTATTATGACCCCAGTACACTTGGTTCAAATACAGTTCTAAAATCTCATCTTTGGTCAGAATTTGCTCTAAGCGCAGGGCTAAAACCGCTTCAGCGACCTTCCGACTCAATTGCCGCTCTGGAGACAGAAACAGGTTTTTCACCAACTGCATCGTAATGGTGGAAGCCCCCTCTCGAATCCCTCCCTTCTCAATATTGGCTAACAATGCCCGACCGACACTACTGGGATTAATCCCATTGTGCTGGTAGAAATGGGAATCCTCGATCGCCAACACCGCCAGTTTCAAATGGGGAGAAATCCGCTCTAGAGGAACCACTTCCCGGTTGGCCTCATCATGAATCCGGGTCAGCAGTTCACCATTAATATCGTAGATATAACTGGTCTCTGTCGGCATATAGCTTCTCAGGCTGCGGACATCCGGCAGATTCCGAAAACTTAAGGCCAAACCCACCAGTCCTCCAGCAAAGATAGAACTGGTGAGCATCATCACTCCCAAAATCGTACCCCCTGCCACTTTGCCCACACCTTGGACAAATTGAAGGGCCGGGGTAATAGATTTAGATGGCTTACGACTGATAGTATTAGACGACACGGTGATTTAACTTCCTCAGCTCGAACAAATGGATAGGGATAAGAACCAGACCTTGAGTCTTAGGGGATGGATGAATGGGGACTGACCCATAGTTTAACCTGTACCCGCGATAAGTGTTAACAGTTATTACAGAGATTAGCAAAATATTAATGGATTATAGAACTTCTGATCCCATGACAAGTATCAACTCAACCTGGAATTGGCTGCATCGCGGTGTAAGTGAAATTTTTCCTGATCGCCCCGATAGTAACGATCCTGATGAGAACTTACAACGACGCATTGAGCAGTCCGGACAACCGTTGAGAGTAAAATTAGGCATCGATCCCACTGGGACAGATTTGCATCTCGGCCATAGTATTGCTGTGCGGAAATTGCGAGCCTTTCAGGATGCTGGCCATACAGCAGTTTTGATTATTGGTGATTTTACCGCTCAAATTGGTGACCCAACCGGAAAATCTGAGGTGCGCCGTCAATTAACGGGCGAACAGGTGAAGGAAAATGCCCAAACCTATTTGGATCAATTGCGTCCTATTCTCGATTTTGAGACTCCCGGACGGTTGGAAATTCGCTATAACTCGGAATGGTTGAGCCAGTTGGATTTAAGTGAAATTTTAAAACTTTTGGCCACGATGACGGTGGGCCAAATGTTGGCGAAAGAAGGCTTTGCTGAACGCTATAGCCAGGAAAATCCGATCTATCTGCATGAGTTTCTCTATCCTCTGATGCAAGGCTATGATTCTGTGGCCGTGAAGGCTGATGTGGAGTTAGGAGGAACTGACCAAAAGTTTAATATTGCCGTGGGCCGAGATTTACAGCGCCATTTTGGACTTAAACCTCAGTTTGGTTTGTTAGTCCCGATTTTGCTGGGGACGGATGGAGTGCAGAAAATGTCGAAATCCTTGGGCAATTATGTGGGAGTGTGGGAGAATGCCGTCACCATGTATTCTAAATTGGAAAAAACTCCAGATTCCATTATTCAGGACTATGTGGAGTTGTTGACCGATCTTTCTTGGGATGAGTTACCAGACAATCCTAGGGAACGGCAAAAAGTATTAGCGTTGGATGTGGTAACTCAGTATAAGGGGCAGGAAGCGGCTTTAGAAGCTCAAAAAGCAGCGTTGAGTCAAGGAGAAGCGGGAACGATTCCTGAGTTTAGTTTGCAAAATGTGGAGTTTCCAGCCAAGTTATTTTACATTGTCAGCGCAGCGGGATTATCCAAGGGATCTTCGGAAGCGAGGCGTTTGATCCAAGGCGGTGGGGTAAAATTAGCTGGGGAAAAAGTGAGCAATCCCAATTTAGTGTTTGAACAAGCTGAGGAGATGGAGGGCAAAGTGTTGCAGGTGGGTAAAAACAAGTTTGCGCGGTTAATGAAATAAGGAGGGGAAAGTATGACGGCTGGCCACCGCATTATCGTGCCGTTGGATGTTTCAAGTCGGGAAGAGGCGATCGCTCTTTTGGATCGATTGCCCGATGTCGAGTTCTGGAAAGTGGGCCTCGAATTATTTGTCAGCACCGGCCCCAGCATCCTCAATGAACTCAAACAACGGCACAAGCGCATTTTTCTCGACCTCAAATTTCATGATATCCCCAATACCATGGCTGGAGCCTGTCGAGCCGCCGGACGCTATGGGGTGGACTTGTTGACTGTCCATGGAGTGGCCGGTCGAACCGCCTTGCAGCGTGCCCTAGAAGCCGCCAGAGAAGGGGCGGAATCGGTGGGATTATCCCCTCCAAATCTGTTAGCAATCACCTTGCTTACAAGCTTAAATTCGCGAGATTTAGCCTTCGATCTCAAAGTGCCTGTGGAGTTGCCTGAATATACTCTACAGATGGCTCTACTCGCCCAGGAATCGGGCATTCAGGGGGCTGTCTGTTCTCCTCAAGAAGCGACCCAACTGCGGCGTGTCTGTGGTGACGAGTTTCTGTTGATTTGTCCGGGGGTACGCCCGACTTGGGCAGAAGGGGGAGACCAGCGACGGGTGATGACTCCCCAAGAGGCGCTTAAAGCAGGGGCGAGTTATTTAGTGATTGGGCGACCCATCACAGCGGCTACCGATCCCCAAGGAGCCTGGAGGCGGATTATTGATGAGCTTACAGGTTAAATCCGATGCTGTTCTGGGACTTGACCCTCGGACATCCTTGGGTTGTGTATGAAGGTTCAGAAGTTAGGGTTGCCTCAACTCCAGCGCTTTGCAATGTTGTGGAGTGCAAGGGCAAGGTCGCATCCCCAAAGCTATGTACCACGATCCTATTCCCTATTCCCCATTCCCTATTCCCTAGCGCTTTACGCGATGGGGATAATTTTGAGCAGTTAATCCAGGATATGGTGCAGGATTTTCCCGGTTATGCTAATCGGATGATTCAGCGTCAGCGCGACTTGATAAAACCGAATCCTTTACCCTCAGTCATTACGGTGGGAAAACCCGATTTTGACCCTTTACCGCTTCCCTTTGAAGAAGAGATTCCAGACAATTCCCGTCAAGTGTTTCTCACCTCCTTAGAGCGCACCTATGAAGGGTTGAGCATTGTCGATCGCCAGGTTTATTATTGGCTGTTTTTGAGCGAGACTGAACAGGGATGGGAGTTGGTCTTACTCTTGTCTGCGGTGACCGATGGGGAGCGGTTATTTCGTTTACCAGAGAGTCGAGAAGCCGCCATTTCCGAGGCGATTCGGATTTGGCTGCGCGATTATCAGTTTAATCAGAAAGCGAGTTTCTATAGCAGCGAAAGGGAGAGTTAGGACATTTTCTATTGCGATTCGTGCCTATTGCCTCAAACCATAACCTCACTGTCCTAATCAACTCTTTCACTGCTATATCAGCAAGCGATCTCACTGACCGAGAAGTTGGAAGCCGCTCTACCCTTCTGTATCTGTCTGACTAAATGAATGATGGAGATGATTAAAAATGAGAACATTGAAGATAAGGCGATCACGGCAGACAGTTGGCTGGAGGTAGGCCAGGTTATGTATGCGGGTGACCCAGGTGGCATTATGGTGAATATTATCACACCCACCCAACCTTATTGTTTATCTTTAACTCATATGAGGATCTGGATTAATGCTCCTGCTCTGGGGAGAAGGCAGTACTTTCGCAATAGTTAATGAATGGGTAAGCTGATAGTGAAAGTGCTGCCCTCTCCCAATTTGGAAACGACGTTGACGCGCCCTCCCATGCCTTCGATCAGGGTTTTGACAATGGATAAGCCTAAGCCGGTTCCGCCTGTGGAACGGGCGCGAGCGTCGTCAACGCGGTAAAAGCGCTCGAAGATTCTGGCTTGATGGGCTAGGGGAATGCCTTCACCGTGATCGCACACTTGCAGACAAACGCGATTGCTCTCTTTATTGAGTTTCACGGTAATTACGGTGTCAGGGTCGGAATATTTGACGGCGTTATCGATTAAATTAAGCAAGACTTGCTTTAAGCGATTGCGATCGCCTTTAATCTCCACCGGCCACTCCCCTAAATCCAGTTCTATACTCCGGTTGCTATACTGTTGCGCCATATCAACAACTTCTAAAACTAAGTCGGTTAGGGATATCTTGTCCAGTTCAAAATGAATGTGTCCATTATCCGTCCGTGCCAGTTCTAGCAAATCTTGCAACAATTGAATCGTGCGATCGGCTTCTCCTGCTGCCGTTTCCAGGGCTTCCCGTTGAGGTTCGGTAAGATTTTTTCCCCGTCTTAGGGTACTTTGCAAATAGCCATGGACAATGGTTAACGGGGTTCGCAACTCATGGGAAACATTGCTGACAAATTGCCGCTGATGTTCCCAAGATTCAGACAAGCGCGAGAGCATCAAATCTAAGGTTTTAGTCAACTCTTGCAGTTCGGAAGGAGCCGGATCTAAGCTGAGGGAAACTTCCCCTAAATCTTGTGCCGAAATTTTAACTGCATATTCACTAATTTTACGCACCGGATCGAGCGATCGCCGAATATAGACCGCCATCATAATCACAATCAGGAGCAACGCGAACACGCTCGCCCCGATCAAATTTCTGAGCATTTCCAGGAGCATTTGTTGCTCTGAGGTGATATCTTGAGCCAGATAGAGTTTACCCAAGTGTTGCTCATTAACCCTGAGTGGACCGGCACAGAGAACCAAATAGCGCCCTTTGTAGGGGTAGACTTCCGGTTGAATGGGAGCATTACTAATGTTGAGGAGATCGGCATTTTCGGGATAGAGCGATCGCTGGAGATTGGGCGATCGGGCAATAATTTCACCATCTGGAGCTTGAATCCACAAAAAAATATTTTCAGCGCTCACATCTTCAATCACCATTTTTAAGGTTTCACGCTCACTAAACCGTTGGCTATAAATCTTGATATCATTCGGTAAGCGTTCGGCAATGTATTCTATATTTTGTTTATGGGTTAAGACCAACTGTTGCTGCATTTTTAAGCCGGTGGCAATGGCAACCGATCCTAATCCAATTCCAGACACGATTGCCAGACCCAGCGTGAGACGAAATTGTAGCGAGTTAAACTTAAACTTAAATCGATGCCCTAAATTTTTAATTAACATGCTCTCATCTGTGCCAGTAACTTCCCCTCACCTCTACAGATTAAGTTGCAATTCTGAGAAAAGCCTGATAATGCTCTAAAGGAACCCTGAAGGTTTATTTATTAACGGTGAATTATCCCTTGAACTACGGCTACACTATCCTGAATCAAAGGCAATCATTGAGCCACATTCACTTTAAGGGGATTTTCTGACATCAGTAACTTCTTTTAACTCCTCCCCACTGACGGCGATCGCCCGCGAGAAAAGTAGCATTTGATTTAATATGTAAACTTTAAAAATAATTAGGGTTGCTCAAAGGCAACCCTTCAATCCATTCGCTTGTTAATACACTATTGGCTGGATTTCGGTTCTAATTTGATATTAGTCGCTAATCCCAACATCTCAAGCAGTCGAATTGTCATCCAAGTGATATCAATTTCCCACCATTGCAAACCATGGCGAGCTGAATATTGATAGGCATGATGGTTATTGTGCCATCCTTCACCATAGGTAACGAGGGCAACCCACCAGCAATTTTTGGAGTGGTCATGGCTTTCATGGCTAACATAACCAAACTTATGAGTAGCACTGTTGACAAACCAAGTGCAATGGAAGACAACGGCTAAACGGACAAATATTCCCCAAACGACAAAAGGCCAACCGCCTAAGAAATACAAGAGGAGACCAAAGGCAACTTGGATCAGGACAAAATTCTTTTGTAAAAACTGGTAAACTGGGTCATCCCCAATATCTTTGGTAAACCGAGGGACTTCACTGCGCTTAGGAATAATATGTAAAAGCCATCCCATGTGACTCCACCAGAACCCAGCGTTAGAATCATGGGGATCGGCTTCAGTATCTGAATAAAGATGGTGCATCCGATGAAGTCCAACCCAATCAAGTACACCACCTTGACAGGCTAAACTGCCGCAAAAAATGAGGAAGTATTCTAGCCATTTGGGGGCTTGGAAACTCCGATGGCTGACTAAACGGTGAAATCCTAGGGTAATGCCTAATCCACCGGTAATCCAGTGGAGGGCTAGAGCTAATGCTATCGCAGACCAACTAAAGTTACTGGGTAGGAAAGCAAACAAGGCCGCTAGGTGAATTAATAGGAAGTAGCTGACGTTGACCCAATCTAGGGGATGTTTATTGGTTGTGGCAACACTCATGCAGTAATCTCAATTTATAACAATGCAGGATATCCTGCTGTTTGGAACAATCGCGCCCTTTTACCCATTAGTAGAGAAAAATGAATCCCTTAGAACAGATCCAAGAGGCACAACATGCACTCGCCCCTATTTTTTCTAGCGTGGATGCTCGAATTAAGCACAATTTACGAAAAGTTTTGCAGGCTTTTCGATCGCAGAAAGTGGGGGTACATCATTTTTCTAGTGTAACGGGTTATGGTCATAATGACCTAGGGCGGGAAACGTTCGATCGCGTTTTGGCTGAGGTGATGGGAGCGGAACGGGCGATCGCCCGCGTGCAGTTGGTATCGGGAACCCATGCGATCGCCTGTGCGCTTTTTGGGGTATTGCGTCCGGGAGATGAGCTGCTCTCGGTTGCAGGCGCTCCCTATGACACCCTGGAGGAGGTGATTGGCTTGCGGGGTAAAGGAGCAGGATCGCTGATGGACTATGGGATTGAGTACCGTCAGTTAGAGTTAACGCCAAAAGGTGAAATGGATTGGGAAGCTCTAGCGCAAGGGGTGAAACCACAGACGCGGATGGTGTTGATTCAGCGCTCTTGTGGCTATTCCTGGAGATCGAGTTTGTCTATTGCGGATATTGCCAAAATTGTGGAGATGGTGAAGGGGCAAAATCCAGATACCGTCTGTTTTGTGGACAACTGCTATGGGGAATTTGTGGAAGAACAGGAACCGACACAGGTGGGGGCAGATCTGATGGCGGGGTCTTTGATTAAGAATCCCGGCGGAACCTTGGCGACGGCAGGCGGATATCTGGCTGGTCGTTCTGACCTCGTAGAGCAGGCTGCTTGCCGCTTGACCGCCCCTGGAATTGGCAGTACGGGAGGGGCTACATTTGACCAGCATCGTCTGCTCTATCAGGGTTTATTCTTGGCTCCGCAGATGGTGGGCGAGGCATTGAAGGGGAATTATTTGGTCGGGTATGTATTCGATCGCCTGGGATATGCAGTGAATCCCGCTCCTTCGGCTCCCCGACGGGATCTGATTCAGGGCATTCGCTTGGGTTCACCCGATAAATTAAAGGCATTTTGCCGGGCAATTCAACAGTTTTCTCCAGTGGGTTCCTACCTCGATCCGGTTCCGGGGGAGATGCCTGGATATGAGAGTGAGTTAGTGATGGCTGGGGGTACGTTTATTGATGGGAGTACCTCCGAGTTGTCGGCAGATGGGCCGTTGCGGGAACCCTATGTGGTTTTTTGTCAGGGAGGAACCCATTGGACGCATGTGGCGATCGCTTTGGAAGCGGCGATCGCTGCGGTAGAGTCTGTGAAAGCCTGAAAAAGGGGATCGTCCCAAATATATAGGGGCTTTCCGGCTGGAAAGCCCCTACCGAGGTTGCTGACGACTTAAATTAAGCCATTTGGCAGTTGAACTGAGACAAATGTCAACTGTTGCAAGGTAAACTGACCGGTCAGAACACCCAAAATTTGGTTGGTTGCTGTAATACTCAGCACCGTATTGTTACCGTTGATGGTCGCCGTCAAAGCAGCAGGGGTCAAATTACCGGTTAAGCCAATAATATCAACGCCAACTTGATAATCTTGGATGAGATCCGCTTGTGCAACGGTGGCAACTGCTGTACTGGTGCGGAGAACAAACAGATCGTTACCGGCTCCACCGAGTAAGGTATCTGTACCAAAATCTCCACTCAGGACATCATTACCATCACCACCAATGAGGGAGTCATTGCCCTGGCCGCCGAAGCTGGTATCGTTACCTGTACCACCAGAAACCGTATCGTTGCCGCGATCGCCCATCAACGAATCATCACCCTCATCACCATTGACGGTATCATTCCCTTGACCACCAAATCCAGTATCATTACCGATACCACCCGATATGCGATCGTTACCTGTATTGCCACTAACGATATCGTTACCTGTATCACCCGTCATGACATCATCACCGCCAAGACCATACAGTTGATCGTTGCCATCCAAACCTTGGACACTATCATTACCCGTCGTTCCTATCAATAAATCATTCCCTGAAGTTCCAGGAACCGGATTAAGACCAGGAGTTGGTGTGGGTGTCGGACTGGGACTACTTGACGGAGGAGCCACTGGATCGGTAACGGGGCCAGATGGAGTTGGAGTTGGAGTTGGAGTTGGAGTCGGGGTTGGAGGAGTTGGAGGAGTTGGTGTTGGCGTTGCAAAGGCAGTCAAAATGTCAGCGCCATTGAGGTTACCCACCCTTTCAATGAAGCCCGTTCCACCTGTATTGGCTGTAGTCGAGAAAAAGTTTTGAACTTCTAAATCATCATTGGCCTCAAACGTCCCATTATTGTTCAAGTCAATAATCAAACTGGTCTCAGTAGTGTTGTTGACCCGAAACACTCCAATATTTCCAGGGGTCGCAGTTTGACCTGGGCCAGTAGTTTGCAGAGTTGCGCTGTCAATCTCCAGAACATCCAATGTCCCACCAGCATCATCAATCTTGCTACCTCTAGCATTGGTAGTCGTCAACTTATAAGTATCGCTTTCCAACCCAGCTTGCAGAGTTAAATTACCCGTAGTACCTCCTGTAATCACATCTGCTTGAGCAGAACCAATAACCCCACTTTCAATATTCGTCAGAGTGTAACTAATACCCGTTGCTGTTGCCGTGCCTGCATTTAGATCTACTGTAAAGCCAAGTGTTGCTTTAGCAAAGGAAATCCAGTCATTATTATTACCCCCATCAAAGGTCGAGCCATTTCCATCTACACCAGCAACTAGGGTATCATCACCATCTTCACCAAAAACTTGGTTCGTGCCTGCACCACCTTCTAGGTAGTCATTACCCGAACCCCCTCTGAGTTCGTCATTGCCTTCTCCACCCAGAAGGCTATCATTATCGTTTTGCCCTTCTAGTCTGTCATCTCCTGTCCCCCCAAGAATCGTATCATTACCACTACCCCCTTGCAGTTTAGTATCATTATCTGCGCCACCATCAAGGTAGTCATTACCATCGTTTCCTTCTAGCTCATCTTGTCCAGCACCACCAAGCATAGAGTCATCATTGCCTTCACCGAATAACCTGTCATTACCAGCTTGTCCGAGGAGGGTATCGTGAAGTTGATCGTCATTGTCGCCCCCATCTAGGGAGTCATTACCTTCTTGTCCTTCGAGATTGTCATTACCTGCCTCTCCTAGGATAGTGTCATCTCCATTACCGCCCTGAAGTTTACTATCATTATCAGCACCTCCATTGAGGTAGTCATTACCATCAGCACCCTCTAATTCATCTTGCCCAGCACCACCAAGCATAGAGTCATCATTGCCTTCACCGAATAACCTGTCATTACCAGCTTGTCCGAGGAGGGTATCGTAAGTTCATCATCATTGTCACCTCCATCCAGGGAGTCATTACCTTCTTCTCCTTCAAGCTTGTCGTTTCCTGCCTCCCCTAAGATGGTGTCATCTCCATTACCTCCTTTGAGGATTTGGTCATTACCTGCCCCTCCATTGAGGTAATCATTACCGTCACCCCCTTCTAAGCGATCATCATTCTCTCCACCTAGAAGAGAGTCCGTTCCAGCTTCACCAAATAAGGTATCGTTGCCTGCTTGTCCAAGGAGAGTGTCGTTACCATTTCCTCCTCGAAGCTCATCATTTTCAGTTCCTCCATCTAGGGAGTCATTACCATCTTCTCCTTCAAGCTTATCATTACCAGCATTCCCTAAAATTATATCGTTGCCAGCACCACCTTTGAGGACTTGATCGTTACCTTCTCCACCATCCAGGGTATCTTGACCAGCCCCCCCCTCTAGATTGTCATCTCCAGACCCTCCAAAAAGGTTATCGTTGCCATCTTCGCCTTTTTGAGTATCGTTACCATTTCCCCCATCTAGAGCATCGTTTCCTAGTCCACCTTCAAGATTGTCATTGCCATCACCAGCAGTGAGAATATCTTGTCCATCTTGGCCTTTGAGAACATCATCACCATTTCCTCCATTGAGGACATCGTTACCGTCGCCACCTTCAAGGTTATCGTTGCCGTTGTCCCCATTTAGAACATCGTTGCCAGCATTGCCTTTGATGTTGTCATTACCATTTTGACCGGTAAGAACATCGTTACCACTGCCTCCTGTAATATTATCTGCATCATTAGTACCAGATATGACTGTATCTTGTGTTGCTGTGGATGCATCAAAATCTGCCATGAGTTCGTTCCTCCAATCGTGTCTCAAATAATTTGACTATATCAAGAGGGGTTATCAGACCTCTCAATTAAGCTGGTTTGATTGTGATTTGATTTCTCCGAGAAATCAAGGGGTTAGCTAGTCCAGCTTAAATCATCCCTCATCTTAGCTCTAGATTGGCAGAACTACAGACTCATTTATGTTAATTCCAGATTGTTTTTGCTTGGTGTGATAGATTAATAGGAAAATGAGACTGCTTATCATAGCAAATTTTGTAGAAGTTGGCTATTTTAGTTATACTAGAGGTAAGAAGTGTTGATTTTTTTATCTGCAAGAAATCTATATATAGCGCTTCATCCTAAGCAGTATGAGCTGTATTCGATAGAAGAGAGAATCGGCATATTCCCATTTTAAGTATTATTACTTAATTGTTATTTTGCTTTTGGCGTAGTTTGGTTTTTAATTATTTATGTCTATACCAATGAATAGGAAAAGGAAAATCCTATGAATTAGGCAAAAATCATATCATGTGTAACAAAAATGATAGTTCGTCTGAATTAAGATGAGAGTTTAAAGTTCAAAACTCAAGGATTTTTGTGAGGTAATGAATGTACTTAGATGAGTTATGGAGAACTATCTTGCGATCGTTTTGCCTAGTAGTTTCAGGGGAAACTGTGGTTAGATGATGGTGGGATTGAAAGACGGTAAGCTAGATGGTGTAATGGTTATGAGTTCTATTTTACAGTTGCTGGGGATTATTGCGATCGCCTCCTGTCTCAGTATTATTACTCAGCCTATCACCTTGAATAATCACGAGGTTGAGTGGAAAGCAACTCAAGGGAGAGATCCATCTACCCAGTCAATTGTACTGGAAAATAGAAGCGATCGCTCCCTAAGCGGTCTGGTTGTATCAGGCAGTCGGGGAATTCCCATTCTATTTTTTAGTTTAGGACTCACCAGTGTTGTTTTAATTAGCAAAACCTTGAACAGAACCAATAGAAACCATATCTTTACTGCCCCAAAAAACTTCTCTGATCGAGAAAACGAAAGTTTTAATCATATTTTATGGGAATCAAATCCAGCATTTTTTGTAGTTATTGGGATAGATGGAAAAGTTAAAAAAATCAATAAATCGATGCTGGAAGTTGTCGGGTATACAGCAGAAGAAGCGATTGGTTTAGACTATCTCTCTCATTTTGTTCCAGAAGCCGATCGTGCTGAATTATCAGTAATATTTGAACATCATTATCATTCCTTGGAACCCATCCATCATCAAAATCGCATCTTAACTAAAGAAGGTCAAGAACTTTTAGTAGAGTGGAATGGACGTTCTATTGCCAATCCAGAAACAAATCAAATCGAATATTTTGTGGGTTTAGGCATTGATATTACTGACCGTCAACGTCGTGAAACGGAAATTCATCTCCTTTATCAACTCACTCAAGCGGTTAGTGAATCCAAGAATTTCGATCATGCTTTGGCAGTGACGATGGAACTCATTTGTGAAGCCACTCGTTGGGATATTGCTGAAGCTTGGATACCATCTGCTCAAAAACAGGAGTTGGTCTGTAGTCGAGTCTGGTATCAACAAAGTCACATCCGTCCAGAAATCTATCCACAAATCCAATATTTTCGAGCGGTCAGTGAGCAGATTGCGTTTCCACCTCATGTCGGTTTACCTGGACGAGTGTGGGGTTCACAAAAAACGGAATGGGTTTTTGATATCTCTCAAGGATCAGGTGATTTGTTTTTCCGCAATAAAGTAGCGGCAGAATGTGGTATTAAAGCAGGTTTGGGTGTCCCTATTGTAGCCAATAATCATATTCTAGCTGTGTTGGTTTTCTTCAGAAGATGCTCTCAAGAAAGAGATTCTAAGTTGATGGAATTGGTTGCTTCTGTAGCGATGCAACTTGGATCAATGTTTGAATCGAAGCAAGCTGAGGCAAAATATCGAAGTATTTTTGAGAATTCTATGGAAGGGATTTTTCAAACGACTCCTGAAGGAAAAATGATTGGTGCTAATCCAGCATTGGCGAAAATTTATGGGTATGAATCGGCTGAAGATTTAATGGATAATATGGCAGATGTGGAGCATCAACTCTATGTTAATCCGGAGAGTCGAAAAGAATTCAAAGTGTTGTTACAAGAAAAAGAAGTCCTCTCTCAGTTTGAAGCGGAAATTTATCGTCGGGATGGCAGCATTATTTGGATTTTGGAACGAGCGAGGGGGGTTAAAGATAACCAAGGAAAATTACTCTATTATGAGGGTTCTGTCGTTGATATTACAGAACAAAAACAGCAGGAAAAAAGACTGCGCTATTATGCTTCTCATGATTCGTTGACAGGACTGATTAATCGGGCCTATTTTATCAAAGCGTTAGCGAAGGCTAATGCTCGATATCATGAAAATCCCAACTATCAATTTGCGGTTTTATTTATTGATTTAGATGGGTTTAAGAGTATTAATGATAGTATGGGACATTGGGTGGGCGATTTGTTGTTGATTGCGATCGCCTGGACTCTACGACAGTGTATTAGCGAACATGACACCATTGCGCGATTAGGCGGGGATGAGTTTACCATTCTGGTGGAAAACCAGGATCGGCTACAAGATGTAATTAATATTGCTAACCAGATTCACGAACATCTTGAACAACCCTTTAAGTTAGGGGGTCATGATTTGTTTATGCAGGCTAGTATTGGTATTGCTTATAACTTGCCGGAGAACCAGGATGTGGATGATATCCTGCGCAATGCAGATATTGCGATGTATCGAGCTAAAAAACAAGGTAAAAATTGTACTGTTGTTTTTGATTGGACTATGCGTCAAGAAGCGATGGAGCGAATGCAGATTGAAACAGATCTGCGTTTACTACTCTATCCAGAAAATAAGAATCATGCACATCCAGGAGAATTTTATGTCTACTATCAACCTATTGTCGCGTTAGGAAGCGGTAAAATTATTGGTTTTGAATCTTTAATTCGATGGTATCATCCGGAGAGAGGATTTGTTTCTCCTGGGATGTTTATCCCCGTTGCTGAAGAATCGGGTTTAATTGGTGCGATTGGTGAATGGGTATTATTAGAAAGTTGTCGGCAATTAAAACAGTGGCACACCCAATTTAGGAACTTTTCCCACTTAAAGATGAGTGTGAATTTATCGAGTCGCCAATTAACGCCCAATTTATGCGATCGCATCGATCAGATTCTAGCTGAAGCGGATTTACCGGGCAAATACTTGAAGCTAGAAATTACGGAAACGGCTATCATGGAAGATCCTGAAAGTGCGATCGCCATTTTCCACGAACTAAAAAAGCGCAATATCGAACTCTCCATTGACGACTTTGGCACAGGATACTGTTCTTTAGCTTACTTACATCGATTTCCTGTGGATACTCTGAAAGTAGATCGCTCTTTTGTACAAAAAATAACTCAATGGGGAGACAATACAGAAATTATTCATACCATTATTTCTCTGGCGCACAGTTTAGGGATGGAAACTATTGCTGAAGGGATTGAAACCATCGATCAGATGCAGCAACTGTGCAGTTTAAACTGCACATTTGGTCAAGGCTACTTTTTTGCTAAACCCTTAGATGCGGAACATATTACTCGATTATTGCAGGATAAAAAACGCTTTTCAGTTAACTCAAACCTGCACGTACTTTAATTCCATATTCCGATTCAAACACTTCTTTTTTATCATTAATACTCCAAAGTTCTAATTCACAGTTGTCATTGATATCGGCTGGCTGAAGTTTTAAATAAAACTCTTTTGTTGAAGGGTTATAATGACTACTAAAAGACTCGACTGCCCCAATTTGTCGGCGGTCTAAAGCAACCGCTAATCGTAAAAATGGGCTAACTTGACTCACTAACTGGCGATCGCTCTTATGCATCAAATTGGTATAGTTTTCATGCTTTTTCTTCGGGGCACTTTTCCGATGATATCGGGCGATATTGGCAATAATTTCTACTTCGTTTTCTGTATATCCCAGTAATTCACCATGGCGAATTAAATAATAGGAATGCTTATGATGGGCTGCATGGGACACATAAACTCCACAGTTATGTAAAATGGTGGCTACATAGAGTAGTTCTCGTTCTGAGTTTCCCCAATAATGGAGAATCCCTTGGGTACAATCAAACAGATGGACAGCAAAGTTAGCCATACGCTGACTCGATTCTAAGTTCACCTGATATTTTTGGGCTACTTTGAGGACACTACGATAGCGAACTTGGCTTTGATACTCTAATTTATCGCCAATTAAACCATGAGTGAGCATCCAGTCTACAATGATACCTTCTCGTAGGGCACGCTCGCAAATTACTAAGGAATTAATGCCCAATAAAATCATGGCTTCTTGGAGAACTAAAGCGCCAGCGATAATGATTTCTGAGCGTTTTTCCGACATTCCGGGAATTTGAGCGCGATCGTTCTCTGGCAGCTTACGCAAATGTTCAATAATCTCTTGTAAATTTTTCAGCTTTAACTCATAACCGGTTAAGGGACTCGGTTCCATCCCTAACCGCTCCCAAGCATCGATACACGCTAGGGTTTCAATGGTTCCCGATGTGCCCACTAACCGGGGAATTTCACCCCGTTGCAGATAACTTTGTAGTTCTTCCACCGCCCGTTCTAAACGTCCTCGAATATAAGCTTTGAGATAGTTAAACTCGCGATCGCTAATCGGATCGGTGGTAATAAATTCTGCTGTTAACCGGACGGCTCCCACCTTGGTGCTGCTCAGGGAGCGAGGTTCTTGTCCATCTCCTAAAATTAACTCCGTCGATCCCCCACCAATATCAATAATGGTATGGGGTAAACCTTGAAAGTCCATCCCAGAAAGGACTCCCAAATAAATGCGTCGTGCTTCTTCTGGCCCGGAAATCAGATTAATTTCTAATCCTAATTCGGATTTAATCTGTTTGAGGAAATCTCGGCCATTGGGGGATTCCCTTACGGCACTGGTAGCAACGGCAACAATTTCATCCGCTTCGAGACTTTTGGCAATTTGTAAAAAACGCCGAAAAGCAGCGATCGCCCTCTTCATTACTTCTGCTTTCAGCTCCCCCGTTTTTGAGTCGCGATCGCCCAAACGCACTGTTTCCTTTTCCCGGTCAATAATGGTAAACGCGGGGAGTGTGGGATCGATCCGAACCACCACCATATGTACAGAATTGGTTCCCACATCGATCGCCGCTAAAATCTGAGGCGTTTCTGGTGTCGGAAACGTAGGAGTCTGAATCAAGGTTGAGGAATCGACGAGCTGATTAACCATGGTCATGCTTTCTTTGGTCTAAGCTTTACGATCCAGGGTATCTTTAAAAGGGACTCAATTGACCTCTCCTATGATCGAACATATCGTCTTGTTTCAATTTAAACCCGATACCTCCCCCGAGAGCCTCTCAGCCGTCGTTACCAGACTCAGGGAATTAAAAGGTAAAATTCCCCAAATTCTGGCATTATCTTGTGGCGAAAATTTCTGCGATCGCGCCCAAGGATTTACCCATGGATTAGTTGCTCGTTTCCAAGACTCTGCCAGTCTACAAGCCTATCAAGATCATCCCGCCCATCAAGAAGTCGTACAAACACTCATTAAGCCGATCTCCGTTAATATTTTAGCCATGGATTATGAAATCTCAGAGGATGGTCAATAGGATAGGGAGATAGGGGGATAGGGAGATGGGGGAAAGTCCCTTTCCTGTGGGAGAGGGATTTAGGGAGAGGGCATAATTACCATGGAATTTGAACAAGTCCGGGCTGCATTTCAACAGATTTGGGGATATGACGATTTTCGCACTCCCCAAGGGGAAATTATTCAGACTTTATTGAGACAAGAAGATGCCTTCGTCGTCATGCCCACTGGCGGCGGAAAATCCATTTGTTTTCAACTGCCTGCCCTCCTGCAAAACGGAGTAACCTTAGTTGTTTCTCCGCTCGTGGCACTGATGGAAAACCAAGTACAAGAACTGCGACAACGGAACCTCAAAGCTGCTTCTATCCATAGCGAACAGCCCACGTATGTCCGGAAACAGGTCTTCCGACAGCTTGAAGAGCAGAAACTGAGATTACTCTATCTTTCTCCAGAAACCTTACTCAGTCCCCCGGTTTGGGAGCGACTTTGTTTACCCAAAATTAAGGTTAATGGACTTATTTTAGATGAAGCCCATTGTTTAGTGCAGTGGGGGGAAACCTTTCGCCCAGCCTATCGCCGATTGGGGGCTGTGCGTGGTGCTTTATTAAAGCATAAACCTAGAGGGACAAAATTGGCGATCGCCGCTTTTACCGCGACTGCCGATCCCCACACCCAATCCATTCTCAAAGAAGTCTTGGATCTCCAAGATCCGCAAACTTTTCTCCTCAATCCTTATCGGGAAAATCTCCATTTAAGCGTTAAAATTGCCTGGTCGCCCAGAGGACGCAAAAACCAAATTTTGCAGGTTCTCAAACGATCAAATGGGCAAACCGGATTAATCTATGTTCGCACCCGCAAAGATAGTGAAATGCTCTCTCAATGGCTCCAGCAGCATCAGCTCGCTACGGCTGCTTATCACGCAGGTTTAAGTCCAGAGCAGCGACGAACGATTGAAAATCAATGGTTTGAGGAAGATGTGCAAGCGGTTGTTTGTACTTCTGCCTTTGGAATGGGGATTAATAAACCCAATGTGCGCTGGGTAATGCACTACCATCCGCCCCTACTTTTATCCGAATATATGCAGGAAGTGGGCAGAGCAGGACGAGATGGACAACTGGCGCGAGCGATTACTTTAATCAGTGAACCTACGGGATGGCTCGATCCTGGGGATAAGCAACGCCAAAGCTATTTTATCGAACAACAGCGATCGCTCCAACAAGTCGCCCAAAGCCTCACCCATACCCTACCCCCTCAAGGGGATGTACGGCAGCTCAGTCAATCCCATCACCAAGCACCTCTCGCTTTATCCGTCCTGCATAGCCAGGGAAAGCTCACATGGCACAGTCCATTTCACTATCAAATCCTGTCGAGTTCCTCATCGAGTGCCTTAGACAATAACCAAGCGATACGAAAGATGCAGCGCTATTTAATCACTTGTGGCTGTCGCTGGAAATTCCTGTTAGAAGCCTTTGGATTTAAGAGAGCAGAGGATTATCGGTGTTTGCATTGCGATCGCTGCCAGTTTATGGGGAGATAGGGTAGCAAGCTCCGGAGAATACGTCTTTTTATGGGCGATCGCAGTTATAATCACAAATACTACCATCTGGCATAATTGTCTGACACAAAATAAATTCATCTGCACCTAGATCTTCCAAATTAGAATTTTCTAAATTAGCAAAACTGAAATCAACACCATACATCCAAGAAGCATAGAAGCTTGAATCACTTAAATTGGCATGGGAGAAGTCAACATTTGTTAAATGTGAGCCATATAAACAGACACCCACTAAATAAGCAGAAGAGAGATCGAGATCTTTCAACTCCAACCTATCAAAATCTCTTTGTCCTGCCTCATAGCGTTCTAAGAATTCTTTTGCCGTTATTGCATCTGGCATAATCGTGTTACAGAGAATAGCATCTTCAGCATCAGCTCCTCTTGCACCTTTTAGATTTGCTCCAGTGAGATCGGCTCCTTCAAAACTTGCACCATCTAGTTGGGTATGAGTTAAAATAGCATTGACCAAACAGCAGTCGTCGAACGAAGTATCATAGAGTATACTATTTTCTAGGTTGGCATTGGTTAAATTAGATCTCTCAAAACTGCATTCTGACAAATCACAGTTTTTTAAGTTGGCTCCCATCAGATTAGTCTCAATCAATTCCGTGCAAGAATGGAACTGTGTCCCTTCAAAATTCACAAAACTTAAGTTAGCGCCATAGGCTTCAACTTCATACAAACAACAGTTTTGTAAGTTAGCTCCGGTCAAATTTGCATCGCGCAAGTTAGCCCATTCTAAATCCCCTCTTGCTAAATGAACAAAGCTAAAGTCAGCACCAGATAAGTCTGAATTTTGTAACTCCGCATTCCTCAAGTTAGCACGAGAAAAATCACTTTCTCTTAAATCGCAATAGTTTAACTGAATATCAACTAAACGAGCAGCACTGAGATTCACCCCTCTTAAGTCAAGCCCGTTAAAGTTCCTTTCTCCTAATGCGTATTGACGCAATAACTCGCTCGCTGACATGGGACGAAGGTCAGTTCTGAAGTTTCCGTTTCCCTTTGGCATTCTTACATGGCAATACCAAATATCCTTTAAGTTAACGATAGATTTAACTAGACCTACATCCATATCAGTTAACTTAACTTGAGTTAAATTAATTTGACTCCAATCAATGCTATTTATCCAATCAATGGTATTGAATCGATCGCGCGAAAATCTAAATTGAGTGATTTTTGCTTCATGTAAATTTACAGCGCCGATTGTGCAATCTTCGGTTACTTTAATGTTTTTTAAATTTGCTCGACTCAAGTTTATATTATTTAGATGACATTCCTCATATAAATCGATATTGTTTATGGTAGATTGAGATAAGTTCACTTCGTCTACAATAACATTTTGCATCTTTACCGATATTATCTTAGCATTCTGTAGTTTAATTTTTTCAGCATTAATGTTCGCCACTCTGACATCTTTTAAGTGGGAATAGCTTAGATTGACTTCACTCAAACCTGCATTTTTGAAGGAGGCTTCCTGAATCAAGCAAAAACTTAAATTTACACCTCTAAGATTCGCTCGATCGAAATGGTTAAAAACCGGACGATATTCATAAGTATTTTGCTGACGATGTTTATAAGGAGGATGATTTTTGTAAACATAAGCATACTCATAAATAGATAATCTAGATCCCTGAAAATTAGCTCCTGCTAAATTCGCTCCTTCAAAATTCACTCCTCTCAAATCTGCTCCTTGAAAGTTGACTTCTCTCAAATCTGCTTCTATAAATTGGGTTCCTTGCAACTTAACTCCAGCTAAATTCGCCTCTCTCAGATTTGCTTGGCTTAAGTTCGACCAACTGAAATCAATGGAGCATAGTTCGCTCTCGTCTGGGTTGGAGCTACTTAAATTGAATCCTTGCAAATTCTCTCCACTCAAGTCTAAGAAAGAAAAATTGCGCTCTCCATTCCTATACTCTTGCAAGAATTGTTCGGCACTCATTCGCAATTTATTTCTCGATGTCTTTGCCAAAATGGTTTCCTCAGACTTGTCTGGAATCGTCTGCCAAAACAATGACCAGTCAGGATTGAGATTGTCCTCTCCTTTCATTTTGATAGCGTTTTCAAAATTCGTCCCCGTTAAATTAGCTTTTCGGAAATCAGCGCCTGATAGTGTTGCATCACTTAGATTGGCAAATATTAAATTCGTTCCACTCAAATCAGCTTCAGTAAAGTCAGCCTGAGTCGCCTGAATATGGCTTAAATTAGCATGTCTGAAGGTGGCTTTCACTAATTTGGCACCACTCAGGTCACTTTCTGGTAAGATAGCTCCCCAGCAATTACTACCATTGAGATTGGCTCCCTTTAAGTTGGCTTTAGTTAACCTGCAATACTGTAAATTAGCCCCAATGAGAGTAGCATTTTCTAAATTAATTTCTTCACATTTAAAATTTGCTAAATTAGTAAAACTCAAGTTCGCTCCACTCAGGTTAAGTGCGCACACATTAACCTTGGAGAAGGGTCTGAGCATCCAAGCAACCTGAATTGATGCATTACAATCAACATCTACATCTTTCAAATTTGCTCCGACTAGATTCGCCCCACTTAAGTTAGTTCCATATAACTCGGCTTCACTTAAGTTTATTCCGGGTAATTGTTGCCTTTCGCTCTCGCTCATCTGCTCTAGCTCTTCCTGAGTGCCTTGAAAATCGCTCAAATTGGCTCCACTCAAATCCAATCCACTCAAATCTTCTCCGGAAAAGTCTCTCTCTCCAGCATTGTAGCGTGCCCAGAATTCTCTAGTATTCATGGTCTTAATTGTTAACGACTAATGAAATTATACTCGCTGTTCTTCTGGGATGAAAACCTTTCTCTGCATTAATAGAGTTAAATTTGATTAAAAAGGAGACATCGAATGCTGTGGCTGGAAATTCCTGCTAGAAGCCTTTGGATTTAAGGGTGCAGAGGATTATGGGTATTTGGACTGCGATGCTGCCAGTTCATGGGCAAATAGGGTAGTAAGCTTTGGAGAATACGTCTTTCTATGGGCGATCGCAGTTATCATTACAAATACTATCATAGAATGTTGTAACTAATTCAGAACTGTGCATCAGTGAAAAAAAATAAAAAGCCTGTTAGTATACTTCCATCAGGCATAGTTGTATCTTTCAAAACGACTTGGCAATCAGAATCAGCCGCTTTTATGGGACTTAATTCATAGTCATAATAGTCGTAAGGCCAACTCCAACTATAGAATCTAGCCCCTAATAAATTTGCTTCAGTTAAGATCATACCCATCATATCTCTTGAGTCTCCACTAAGCAGATTTGCATAGCTCAAATTTGCTTTCCTTAAATTTGCATATATCAGATGGGTATCATGTAAATTTGCATAACTCAAATTAGCGTTCTCTAGATTTGCATATTCTAGATTAGCATCATTTAATTTTGCACCGCTCAAATTAGCCCCTGTTAAATTGGAATAACTCAAATTAGCATTTCTTAAGTCACTACGACGCAGATCTGCCCCCGTTAGATCGACACAACTAAAGTTCCTTTTTCCTAATGCATATTGACGCAACAGGTCGCGAGCATCCATAGAACGAATGTCATGTCTGATACTGCCATCTGGCATCTCTACACCAGCATACCAAGTCTCTTCTTGGTTGACATTTTTAATGTTTACCAAACTCATGTTCGTTAGCTTGGCTTGACTAAAGTTAACATTATTTACATCCATATCCCCCACACTAACTCCATCAATTTCTGCTTGATGTAAATCCAGATTAGTCAGAGAACCAGAGCGAAATCCAATATTTTTTAAGCTGGAGTGAGCCAAGTTTAAATTATTGATATAAACTTCTGAATGACTATTAATATCGATCAGTTGGGAGCGATAGAGATTAATATTTTCTAATACAAGTTTGTTTATCGTAACATCTTTTAATATAGCATGATTAAAATTAATATTTCCTGCTTTAATTTTAGCAAAGCCTACTTCATTTAACTGAGAAAATTCAAAGTTTGCATTAGTCAATTCCGATTTAAAAAAGACAGTATCTCTTATGTTGCAATAACTTAAGTTAGATCCTCTGAGATTAGCTTCCTCAAACTCAGTATTTTCATAAGTCTCCCCATCAAAGATTGCTTTTTGAAAATTTGCTCCTTGAAAATTTGCTCCTTCTAAGTTCGCGCCTCGAAATTTTACTTGTTTCAAATAGGCCCCCTGAAAGTTCACTCCTCTTAAATCTGCCTCTATAAATTCAGTTTCTTGTAACTTAACTCCTGCTAAATTAGCATCTCTGAGGTTAGCTTGATTTAAATTTGACCAACTTAAGTCAATCCCATCTAATTCTCCATCTTCTCCTTCTACTCCACTTAAATTAAATCCCTGTAAGTTTTCTCCTCTCAAATCTAATAGAGAAAAATTTCGCTCTCCTTGCCTATACTCTTCCCATAATTGTTCGGCAGTCATTTTTAACAATACTCTAGATTTTTCCAGAGGACTCCCTCCATCGTAGTCAGGAAGTTTTGTATCACCAAATAAAGCTCTTTCATACTGGACTGTTTCCCAGTCTTCTCCAGCACGGAGAGACTCTAGATCGGTTCCTGTCAGATTAGCTCTTCTTAAATCAGCACCTAGTATTGTTGCTCCGCATAGATTGGCACAAGCTAAATTAGCTCCACTCAAATCAGCTTCGGTAAAATTGGCATCTAATGCCGTAACGTTTATTAAGTTAGCATGTCTTAAAGTCGTTTTTTCCAGCGTTGCATTATTCAAGTTACTTTCACTCAAATCGGCTGCCCACAAGTTACTTTGGTTGAGATTAGCTCCTTTTAACCGAGCTTTGGGTAAGTGGGCAAAGCGTAAGTTAGCACCCATTAAACAAGCATTTTCTAAATTAATTCCTTCATCTTCAACTTCTTCTAAGTTAGCAAAACTTAAGTTGGCTTCACTCAGATTAGTTTCACAAAGTTCAACATTAATTAATTGTGCAGCAGCTAAATTAGCCTGCCTGAAATTAGTGCTAGAAACCTTAGCTTCTCTCAAATTCGCTGCCACCAAGTTCGCCCCACTTAAGTTGGTTTCAGACAATAATGCTTCACTCAAGTCAATTCCCCGTAATTGTCGCCTTTGGCTCTGACTCATCTGTTCCAACTCTTCCTGAGTCCCTTGAAAGTCACTCAAATTAGCTCCACTCAAATCCAACTCTCTCAAATCTTCTCCAGAAAAATCTCTCTCTCCAGCATTGTAGAGTGCCCAAAATCGTTCGATATCCATGGTCTTAACCGTTAACGACTAATGAGATTATACTCGCTGTTCTTCTGGGATGAAGCACTATACTCTTGTTGCCGATACGGGATTCTCGGAAGGTGCGGGCGATCGCCCCTACAACCTACTCTCATTCTGATTAGAAATGACTGGAGCTTTAGGGCGATCGAGATGTACTGCTTCAGCACAAAAAGTGCTGTAACCGTTACTACTAAGGAATGGGAGACGTAAATACTTCAGCTCCCACTTGCATTTGAGCCGCGGACATGGAGACAAAACTACTACTGTTTAAGCCTCCAGTATAATCCACCAAAACGCCTAAACTTTGTCCGGTTGCTGCAATGCGGATTAAGGTATCGTTAGCCGAGCTACCGGCTAAATTACCACTGATGTCAAACTCCAGGGCAGAGAAAGTTAAACCATCCGTCAGACCAATCAGATCTTGCGTATTATTCCAATCGAGAATTTGATCGATTAAACCGGGATTATTAGTGGCTTCATCTGTGCGGAAAACAAAGGTGTCTGCATCTGCACCACCCGTGAGTAAATCAGTCCCGAGATCGCCAATCAGCAGGTCTTGTCCCGCTCCACCATTGAGCAGATCGTTACCTTGTCCACCGCGAAGGGTATCATTACCTGCATCCCCAGAAATTTGGTCATTACCGAGATCTCCGCGCAGGAGGTCATCGCCCTCTTCACCAGAGAGAAAATCGTCATTTTGGCCGCCTAAAATGCGATCGCCTCCTGCCGCGCCCCGTAGAGTATCATTACCTTCATTCCCTAAAATCACCTCACTTAAGGATGACCCAGAAACCTGGTCATTCCCATTCAAAGCCCACACTCCGCCTGGATAATTAATCAGGGAGTTGGTCCCCACTGTAGAACTCAGAACAATCACATTATCAATATCAGTCCCCATTAGACGAGCAATGGCGAACCCTGAGTCTGGAGTCAGAGTAAGATCGGTTGGGGTTGGGGTTGGGGTTGGGGTTGGACTCGGAGGTGCTGTGGGTTCACTGGGCGTTGGAGTTGGGTTTGGCGTTGGGGTTGGCGTTGGAGTTGGGTTTGGCGTTGGGGTTGGGGTTGGGGTTGGCGTTGCTGTCCCCACTTCTACAGAAGCAGAACCTAGAGAAAATGTTGAACTAGCACGACCCGTTAGATCCCCAAAAAATATGAAATTGGAAGTGTCATAAGGACTAAATGTTAATCGGGGATTAGAAGTTGCCGGATCGAAATTATAATTGCGAAGAGCGCCGGTTAAAATTTGGTTGCCATTGGCTGAAAGTTTATAGCTATTACCCTCAACTGCCAGAGTATAGTTAGTTGGATTACTGGTATTAAACTGAACCGATTCAGACGGCATAAAATTAACATCTTGGGCAACAATCTGATTTTGTTCAAAATCCAGTTCAATCTCACTTTGACCCCCATTACTAACAGCTACGACACTAAAACCGAATCGATTTGGATCGGGACTATTTTCTGAATCAATGGCCAGATTAAAGGATAAGGTATAGCCAGCCGTTGGATCGAGATTGGGAAAATTAGCATTAACCGGAGTGATTTGAAGAGTTTGCAGGTTAGCTTGGTAATTGGTGTAACCTACAAAACCCGTTTGTCCATCTCCAGTAAAATCTGTATTGAGAGTAACTCGGTTATTTCCTAGGGTTTCACTAGCAGCAGGAGCAGCAGGAGGGGGAAGAATTTGTTGCAGACTCAGTTGGCCTTGTTGGGCTGGCCGAGTACCTAAAGTTCCGTTAAAAAGGGTAGTTACCAAAGTTCAATCCTCACTAAAAATGGATGGCTATAATTTAGGTTATTCCAGACTACAACGGCAGGGGTTTAATTTCCTGCTCCAACTTAATTCAGGGGATCGGAGGAAAAAAGACATTCGATCCCACTTGTAAGTCATTCGGAGTAATGGGAATAAAGTTAGCAGGCCCTAAGCCTAGGGTGTAGTCTACAACAATGCCTAAACTTTGACCCGTCGATCCAATAATGATTAAGGTATCGTTAGCTCCTCCTCCGGCTAGGTTGCGACTGGTATCAAAGCCGAGGTTAGAAAAGCTTAATCCATCAGTGATGCCGATTAAGTCTTGGGTGGGATTCCAGTCCAGGATTACATCTACGAAATTGGGGTTAAGGTTGGCTTCATCAGTACGAAAAACGAGGGTATCAAAGCCGGCCCCTCCAGAGAGGTTATCAAATCCTAAATCTCCGATAATAAAATCTTGGCCAATTCCCCCGTTAAGGACATCGTTACCTTGACCTCCTCTGAGGGTGTCATTCCCTGCTTCCCCAAAGAGTTGGTCATCACCCAGGTCTCCTCGGAGGAGGTCATCTCCGTTTTCACCAAAGAGGAGATCTTCATTTTGTCCTCCTAAGAGGCGATCGCCCCCCGAACCTCCTCGCAATTGATCGTTGTTCAAGTTCCCTAAAATGACTTCATTTAGATTAGACCCAAAGATCGTGTCGTTTCCTGCTAGGGCCCAGACTCCTCCAGGATAGTTGATTAAGGAATTCTGTCCTGGTGTAGAATTCAAGACAATAAAGTCATTAAAATCTGTTGCCAATAGACGGGGGAGAAAGAAGGAAAAATCAGGAGTAGCTACCATAAGTATCAGGGAATAGGGAATAGGGAAATCCTAGGGTGGGCAGGCTCACAAGTCAAATGCTTCAATTTCAACCCGAATATCCTGCCCACCCGGCCGTGTTGTTAGCGATCTTCGCGCAGTTTATCGAGTACACTGCGGTCTTCTAGGGTGGAAGTATCACCAGCAATTTCTTGGCCTCCAGCGAGCGATCGCAGTAAACGACGCATAATTTTACCCGATCGCGTTTTCGGCAAAGCATCGGTAAAGCGAATTTCTCCAGGACGAGCCAGGGCCCCAATTTCACCGACTACATGCTGCTTTAACTCTTTCTCCAGGTCTTCTGAAGCACTATACGTACCTTCTAGAGTAATAAAAGCAACGATCTCTTCCCCTTTAAGGTCATCTGGTTTCCCGACTACAGCCGCTTCAGCGACCGAAGGATGGGAAACCAGAGCCGATTCAATTTCCATGGTTCCCAAACGGTGTCCAGATACATTAACCACATCATCAACTCGGCCCATCACCCAGAAATAGCCTTCCTCATCCTTACGCGCTCCATCGCCAGCAAAATAGAGATATTGGCCATCTTTGGGAGGAATATGTTCCCAATAGGTGCGTCGGAAGCGATCCGGATCGCCGTAAACGGTTCGCATCATACTCGGCCAGGGATGGCGAATCACCAAGTAGCCTCCCTGATCATCCTCAACTCGATTACCTTCTAGGTCTACGATATCGGCCAAAATGCCAGGGAAGGGGAATGCTGCCGAACCCGGTTTAGTTGGAATAGCTCCGGGCAAGGGAGTGAGCATAAATCCGCCCGTTTCTGTTTGCCACCAGGTATCGACAATGGGACAGTTTTCATGGCCGATAATGCGGTGATACCACATCCAAGCCTCTGGGTTAATGGGTTCGCCCACCGTTCCCAAAATTCGTAGGGAAGAAAGGTCACGGGCGTTGGGATGATGTTCTCCCAGTTTAATAAAGGCGCGAATGGCAGTTGGAGCAGTATAGAAGATGGTCACGCCATATTTTTCGACTACATCCCAAAAACAACCGGGGTTAGATGCACGGGGGGCCCCTTCATACATGAGTGTCGTGGCTCCATTGGAAAGTGGGCCGTAAACAATATAGCTGTGGCCAGTAATCCAGCCAATATCAGCCGTACACCAATAAACATCGGTTTCTTGCAGGTCGAAGGCCCATTTGAGGGTCATGTGGGTGTAGAGGTTATAACCGCCCGTGGTATGGACAACACCTTTGGGTTTGCCTGTGGTTCCGGAGGTGTAGAGGATGAAAAGCATATCTTCGCTGTCCATGGGTTCGGCTGGACAGTTAGCGGAGACTCCGGCTTGCAGGTCGTGCCACCAGTGGTCGCGCCCGGGTTCCATATGCACTTGTTGGTTGGTACGTTGGACAACAAGGACGTTATCGACGGAAGGAACGGCATTATCGGCGATCGCCTTATCGACCTGTGGTTTCAAGGAAACAATCTTATCTTTACGCCAACCACCATCGGCAGTAATGACCAGTTTAGCTTCAGCATCTAGAAGTCGGTCTTTGAGGGCTTCGGCACTGAATCCACCAAAGATGACGGTATGGGGTGCGCCAATGCGGGCACAGGCTAAAAGGGCGATCGCAGCTTCGGGAATCATGGGCATGTAGATCCCCACGCGATCGCCTTTTTGCACCCCTAACTGTTTCAATACATTAGCCATTTGGCAAACTTCTCGATGCAGTTGGGCGTAGGTCAGGGTGCGCGAATCTCCCGGTTCTCCTTCCCAGATGAGGGCAGCTTTATTTTTGCGCCAGGTTTTCAAGTGGCGATCGAGGCAGTTATAAGAAATATTAATCTTTCCACCCACAAACCACTTGGCAAAGGGGGGTTCCCAGTCTAGAACTCGATCCCACTTTTCAAACCAATCTAATTCCTGTTCTGCCAGTTCTGCCCAGAAGCCTTGGGGGTCAGCTTTGGCTTTTTCGTAGAGCTGTTGGTATTCTTCCAGACTTTTGATCTGGGCATTTTGGGCAAATTCTGCTGAGGGGTGGAATTGACGTTTTTCTTTAAGGATCGATTCAATTGTTGGTTGTGACATGCTATAGAGACAATCTTAACTAAAGGTCTATCACTCTTTGTAATCCAGAATCAGCCCAATAGAGGTTGAGTTTCGTTAAGCTTAAGATTTGTGCCATACCCTACCCAGGTCATCGGTTATTTCAGGTGAATTTTAGGCCCATAAGAGAGGCTACCCCATCTGTCCTGCCTCCTTGTTTTGACTGGCAACGTTAGAGATGACACATTGTTTTGACAACAAAGATGCCGTTAAATCATGGCATTCTGAAGAAATCCCTCTCACCAGGCCTTGATATTGGGGTCTTGCCAAGTGTAACAATTGGGAAAAACAAAATTTGTGAAGGATAAGGAAATACTGGTATCGAGTGCTTTCACTTGATGCCACCAGCCTACAGGAACAAAAATAACTTCTCCCGGTTGTAAGACTTCTTCAATCATTTGCACATTCTTAAAGAGGGGATATTTCTGATAATCGGGATTCTCGCAGTCCACCTTACTAAATACTCCAACATAATTGTAAATTAGAGGAGTTTGTTGGGGAGAAATTAAGCGCCAACGTTTACGACCGTAGACTTGAGCCATCATTAAGTTGACGGGATCGTGGTGCAGGGGGGTAATGGTTCCACTGGGGCCAAACCAGAAGAACACGCGATTATGGGTTTCTTCTGGATTAAGGAGTTCGGGGAAAAAGATGATATCGTCGAGCAGTCCTTTTAATTCTTCGCGCTCTAAGTTTTGGTTATTGGCGACCATATAATAATCATTATTTTCGCCCCCATTCAAGACTTGATCGGTATAGTCTCCCAGCAAGATAGTTTTGCGATGTTTTTCACATTCAATTTCATATTCACGGTTACGGTTACGGTTGGCTTGGATTTGCACCTCAACCTGGCCATATTTTTCTTTTAAGTATTCCGGTGACCAAGTTTTCATCGCCGGCCAATCTTGCATTAAATCGGTTAAGATCACTGGGGTATTGGTGGCATAATAGCAGTCGAGAAATTCTTGTCTGGAAAGGCCCGATCGCCGCTCAATCCGATTCGCCTGAGACGAAAGTGCCGCGAGTTGCTGTTGAATGGCGAGGGTTGACTCTAATTTTCGCAGCAGTTGGGCCATATTGTTCCCAACTTGATACGATGGTTCCGCCATGACTTGATTAATGGCAATGCGGGCGATCGCCGGATCGATTCCCTGTTGTTTCATCGCCTCGATCATGGACTGTTCGGCCTTATTATGCAGTTTATTTAAGGCGATCCACCGTTTCCAGTTCTCTGGGATTTGGGGTTGACTGGGAGGGAGCTGTTCTTGAGCTTGAGGCATCCATTCTAGGTTCACCTGTTGTTGATTATTCACCGTAATCCGCAAGGGCGGTAAGGTAATGGTCATGGGTTGAGGTTCTGTCATTATTTTTCTTAGGTTACAAACAACTATTAATCACCAAAATATCCAGTGATAGCATTACAAAGGAGCAAAGCTAAAAGCCTTTTCCCTATCCCCCCATCTCCCCACCCTCACCTTTCATCCAAGCTCGTGTTCCGAACTGTTGAACTGAAGCAGAGGCAATCTGAGCCGATTGAGCCAAGGCTTCTGCAAAGTCCAATTCTAGAAAATAATAACAAAATGCACCATGGAGAATATCACCAGCGCCTAATGTATCGACTGCCCAAACTTGAGGAACCGCAATATGGCTCTGTTTCCCTTGAGTATAGTAGGCGATCACCCCTTCTCCCTGGGTAATGGCAATTTGAGGAATGCCTAAATCGACTAAATAAGCCATCACTTGTTCGTGGGTGTCACATCCAGGGGGATAGAAATTCGCTGAGGTGATAACCGTATCGGCTAACGCCAAAACTCCTTCAAATCCAGTTTTCCAACTGCCTCCATCGATAATAATGGGAATTTTCCGAGCCTTAGCTATCTGAGCCAATTCTTGACCGATCGCCATTTGATGACCATCGATTAACAGAACCTGTATATTGTCTAACAGAGCGCTAAACTCTGGATTCCAGACTCCTTGTGCATGAGTTGCATTAATCGAAATGACGGCGCAATCGCCTCCCGGTTGAGTCACTAAAATCGAAGAAACGGGTGGAGGATCGATCCGTTTCGGGTCAAGATCGATGCAGTGAACCCCATAAACCTCTAAATCTGTCCGAATGAGACGACTGAGGGGATGATTCCCCACACTGGTGAGGAGCTGGGTTGAGCCGCTATTTTTGTGTAAGCGCCGCAAATACTCGAAGGCGATCGCCGCATTTGTCGCTGGACCACCCGCTGCCACGGTATAATCCACAGCAACCCGTTTCTCATTCACCTGGGGAATTTGGGGCGTTAGATAGAGGAAGTCTAACGTTGCTAATCCTACAAAGAGAGCAGATTTTTCCATAGTTAGGGTTTGATTAGGCGATCGCAAATCCAGTATGGGGGCGAATGTGTGGCGGGTGAAAACCTAAAACAATATCCGATTTCGGCACACCCGCTTCCAACAATTTCTCCGTAATTCCATCTTCAATCCCATCCCGGTGAATCCATATTTTACCCTCAATAATCTGGGCATGAGTAATCATACCATGAACGCGATGTTTTCCATCCCAACCGATAATCACCAGCATATAATGATGATTAATTAAATCAGCAATCACATGGCTTTTAATGTCACCATGACTATAGGGAATTTGGGCATAGTAGTCTAGAACTTCTTGGATCAGTTGACCATATTCATTTACTCTATCCATTGGCTTATTTCCTGTGATATTTCATCAAATCTCAACACTTTAACTTGATTGGTACGAATGGCAATTTGAGCTATTTTTTCATCAAAAAAATCAAAATAAACCAAATCAGAAACTGCTAAATACAACTTACGATCTTGATGAAGAGGTGATTCTTGCATTAATCCTCTGTAAAGCACATATTGACCCAAAGCATTTTCTAAATCTTGTACAGGAGATGGACGCACAAAACTTTTGACCTCTACAGCAATTCGTTGGTTATCTTTTTCGGCAGCTAACAGCTTCTCTGCCCCCAGATCGACATAAACTGTTCGCCCTCCGACAGCTAAGGAGAGCGGATCGTTGGTAATTTTCCAGCCATCTTTGATTAAAGCAGTTTTCACCGTTTCGTGATAGATGTCTTTTGCCATTTCTATTTTAATGATATAACATCAACTCTTAATCAAGATATCCCATAACCCGTATACGGGCGAACTTCTGGGGGTTGAAAACCTAAAACAATATCCGATTTCGGTACACCTGCTTCTAATAACTCTTCCGTTACCCCATCTTCAATACCATCGCGCTGAATCCAGATTTTACTATCAATAATCTGAACATGGGTAATACAACCATGGACGCGGCGTTTTTGCTGCCAACCGACATCAAATAATAAAAAGTGATTGCGATCTCGATCGATAATCACATGCTCATCGATTTCTCCATAGGAGTAAGGCATGTCAGCATGTCTTCTGAGGATTTTTTCAATGGTTTCCCGATAAAATTCTAGTTTATCCATTGGACAACCTCCTCTCTTTCAGGATTAAATGTTAAGATTTTAAGGTTATTGAGTTCTATGATTAACTGTGGTAGTTCTTCAGTAAAGAAATCAGAAAACACTTTTTGAGGAATAGCGATATACAATTTCCGATTAAGTTCCAGCTTTTGTAAAACGAAAGAGTCGGTTAGGACATGGTTTAATACTGAAACCTAGGAACCATAACCTATGCCCTATTCCCCATTCCCTATTCCCTAGCGCGCAGCGCTATATTATCCCGTTGGAATAGATAAGGGCTTGCCATTATCACTCGCTCCAATTTGTAGCAAGAACGGTACAGCGATCTGCGCCCATGTTTGAGGAGAAATATAACCAGCCGCTTTTTCTGCTCCATAAATATATTCTAAGGTATCGGTATGGATAGTTCCCGGCCACAGGGAAACGGCTGCCATTCCTGAAGGTAATTCTTGGGCTAATGCTCCAGTCAATCCTTCGATCGCCCATTTACTGGCACAATAGGGAGCAGCATTGGCTGCCGTGTAGCGACCCCAACCAGCGCTAAAGTTAACAATTACACCCCGTTTTTGAGCGACCATTGCCGGGACGAAATGGCGAATGATGTTAGCAACACCTTTTATATTAACATCGATCGTGCGATCGAATTCTTCTGTGGAAATCTCCCAGAGCGGAATGCGCGGGTGGGGAACCGCAGCACTGTTAATCAGTAAATCTGGTGGCTCGTATTCAGATAAAATCCTTTGACTCCAGGTGTTAATTCCCAGATCGTCCGTTACATCCACCGCCATAAAATTATGGGGTTTGCTAAAATTCTGATTAAGTTCCTCAACGATCTTCTGATTGCGAGCGCAACCCATAACCGTATGTCCTAACTGGATAAATTGCTCGGCCATAGCTCGACCGAGACCTCGACTCACTCCAGTAATTAGAATGATTTTAGACATAAAATACTATAGTTAGGGATTAACAAAGAATCCTTGAGTGGTATCATAAAAACCAGCATCAATAAATTCCAAAGCACGGCCGATTTGGTGTTGCACCGTTTGCTGTCTTTCGGTCGCCATTTCTTGGTTTTGCCACTGGAAATAGAAGGCACGAAGGAAGTTTTGCAGATTTCGATAAGCACAGAGTTTTTCGATCGGATCGGTGAGGATTTTTCGCCAAGGATACCTCTCAAAGTGATCCCAAACAAAACGACCGGATGGACGACGAAGATCGGGTTCAATGGATCTCCTGAGCCAATCATTAATTTGCGCTATTGTCAATTGATTCCGTTGGCAAATGCTGACGGCAGCTCTAGCGAGCCTCTCTTCTTCGGAATGGAGGTAAACCGATGGCATGGGGTGTCGCAATTTGCTACTTATACTGTCTAAAAGCTGGATGAGATCGGATTCGTTAAGATAAGGATTTCGACCCAGAACGACCAAAGAATCAGCTACATGGGCAATTCCATGGGCCCATCCTTTTTCAGCATCAACATAGCCTCTTAAATCTTGCTCTTGTTGCAAATACTCTAAATAGAGTGCCATGCGATCGCGGATTTCTGGCTCGTCTAAGTAAGGATGCTGGCGATCGAAGTCGGTTAAGTCATTTAAGAGCAAAATTGAATAAGTTCGCAAAAATACGCGATCGCTTTCGGCTTCACCCAGACCAATTTTAATATTACGTTTCGCTTGTTCGGCAAGCTCCAGCAGCTCTGCATCACTATAGTACGTGCCATCGTACCATCCCCATATCCAGGCGCTCAACGTCATATAGCTGCGATCGCGCAATTCCCAGGTTACTTCCCCCAAATTCGCCATCAGCTTAGGGGTTAGTTCAGCAACCTGATGGCGATCGGGGATAGCAAATCGGTTCTCGATAATTGATTTTAAAAACTCTGCATCCATCTAACTTTCTAGCTTAACTCAGTGGGATAATTTTGTTGTTTTTTTGCTAAAATCGCCACATATTCCAGAGATTTACCGTTAAAAAAACAGCGATGAATATAGGTTTGAGTCGCCTGCACGTTTAAGTAACCTTTTTCCACTGACTGACGGTAAAACTTGACAAACTCAGGACAATCATCCTTGCATTCGTAACTCGATTTTGCCACATTAAACAATACCCAGCCTTGATTCTTGATTAAGTTCATCCCCATAATAAAAGCTTTGACCGGAATATGGCCATCACTTAATGCCGAACAACACACAAAACCATTTAACTTTTTCTCCCCTAGAAGCTTGCGAGTTGACTGCGATAATTCAGTCATATCTTCCACAAAGTACTCTTCATAGACTCCCGGATAATCTCTTCGACAAGCTTCAGCCGCTTCAGGCACAATATCAATCCCAATAATAGATGTCACTCCAAGCTTAGTAACCGCTTGACCAAATAATCCACTACCAGCACCGAGTTCTAATAGTTTTAATTCCTGAATCGACTCACCGCTCTCTTGTACATTTTCCGTTAATAAAGTAGTCATCACTTCAGGAGAGCGATAGGCAAGTTTCTCTAACGCCAAATAGTTATAAAGCCCAGGAATCCGATAAACTTCTGCATAATCATGCAGCTTTAAGCGCCGCTCTTGACCATTTTCTGTAATAAAAAAATATTCCTCATTAATGGGTAAATCTTTGATATTATCCGGTAAGCGAACTTGAAAATTAGTTGACATTTTTCTGTTTTTTAATATGATATTGGTTTAAGGGGCAATACAGAAATCACTATACCAATAGCTCATGGGCTTAAACCAAAAATTCTTGGCATAACCTTCACTAACAGCTTCACTACTTTCTCGATACAGCAGAGATGGAGAATTATCAACAACGTAAAATGTATGTCCTTGCTCATCTTGATAGATTGGATCTTCAATTTTAGTCGCACGAGTCCCTTGAATGGCTCTACCTGTATCGGCTGCCGCATCAATAATCCAACCCGTAGATCTCATCGAATCTAGCATCTCCAAAGTGACAATAGGTGCATCTCCCTGACTAATTTCCACTGTATTGATAAAAATATCATAATCTTGAAATTCTTGCTGTACTAGATCGATAGTACTTCGGCGACGCAATAAAGGATCGATTCCTTGACTGGCTAAAAATTTCAAAACACCATAAGCCACATTGCCTCCACCGAATACAGCAACTCGATCGTTTTGAGTAATCCCCCCACGCAACACCGTCGCTTGCATCATGGAAGCGTAACCTGCTATTACACTATTCTTATGAGTAATATCCCTAGGAATATTTAGTGTTTCTATTTGTCGTTGAGTTACCCGAGTTGAAATGCAGTTTGTCACATCAAACAGTTGGATATTTTTCGGTTCAGCGCAATGTTCCCTAAAATGTCTTCCTGATGCACCAAAGGGATGAATCCAACCGACCAGAGTTTGATTCTGTCTAAAATATTGATAATCTTGGGGTTGGGGAACTTTAATACAGTAAATGACATCTGCCCAAGCAAAGAGACTTTCACGAGAATAACCCGCACCTTCTCCATAAGCTTCATCAGAAATGCCTAAACTTTTCCCGTAGTCTCTCTCAAATCTGCGTTCATCTTCTCGACTGCAATGATAGAGATGTTGTGGTAACAAACCGACTCTTTTCTCATTCAAAAAGCTGGGTTTAATATAGGCGATTTTCATCAGTTATTCTCCAATAATTAAATTTTGTAATTCTGAAACATCTTCCTGCCCACAAAGAAGTGCCAATCCAGATAACCTGAACTGAGCTTGCGATTTCCAAGAGCGGGATCAAAAGCAGTTCTTCCATGCAGGACTCTAAAATTTTGGAAGAGCAGACAGTTATGGGGTTGCAACTGAAACTGATATTGATAATCCGGTTTTTTCAGATAGCGAAAAAAAGTATGATATGCTTGATAGAAATGTTCTAATTCCTCAAAGAGTAAATGAGGTCTACAGTTCCTTTTGCTAAAACGTACAGTAGTCAATTTTCCTTCTCTATCGCATTCCAAGATTGTTGCAGTATTGCAAAACTGATATTGATGCATTTTGTCTAGTAACCAAAATTGTACCGGAGTTTCCACCAAAATTTGAAAATATTGGGGATGATCTTGGCGAAAGTCTTCAGCAACCCGAAAACCGTCTACTAATATAGAGTAACCACCTGGATTTTGATGGTCTACACAATAGAGAAATTGAGCCAAGTGATGCCCTCCCCAGTAACTCAGATCGTTATGAGGGGGTAAAGCACATCCATCGCTCAAAGGTAAGGAATTTTTAGCTCTATCTCTGGTTTCCAGGGGCATGATTTTGCCATAATCGGCATTGTAAATGGGACCGATAGATGATAGAAAGGATTCCAATTCGTCAGGGGCAATATTTTCGAGAATGACGAATCCTAAGCGAAATAACGGCTCCATCCAACTCTCATTATTGATCTTCAGCGCATCATAGGTTTGCGGCGATTGTAATTCTAGTTTGGCTCGATCCCATAAAATGGTGTTATCTGAATCGACTTCCGGTTGAGGATCGTAACTATGGTCGAGCAACCACTCTACAGAAAATACGCTACGATGGGCAGGGGTTTCATCCCAGTCAATGATTAAGGTATCCTCGTTTAAATCTACGGATAGAGGTTGCGGGTTTTCTGGGCGATCGCTAATATTAGGGTCGTAGAGTTGTTGATAAGGAGCAGCATAGCGACAACTGGGGCAATTTTCTCGCAGCCAGATATAGTGAAAACGTTTATTTTTGACGGTAATAAAAGATTGGGTTTGAATGGCAGTCATAAAAATTCACTTCAGCTCAGGTTAATCTGGATTAATTCCAAGGGGAAAATTCGGGTTGTTTCAAAAGTTGTCGTCTTACTCGATCGGCTTGTTCATGTATTTCTGCATAACTGTTTCCGACTAAATTGAGGGCTGCTATAGTTAAACCACTAGAACTTGTTTCAGTTATTTCCTCTTCGGGATTTAACCTAACTTCTAGGTCAGAAAATTGATGGGCTAATTCAAAATCAAATATATCTTTAGCAATGCCTTTAGCAAACGTAGTTATATAAAATATCCCTCCCACTAATCCGTTGAGAGTCGGCGTTTTGGGTCTAGAACCCATGGCAATTGAAATGAGCGCAGTATAAGGATCACCTTGATTTAAACACTGACGATATAGAGCGGCAGATATCGGTATCATTCGTCCATTAATTTCCATGAGTTTTATTGTTCCTCGATCGCTGACGAAAAATTCTACGTCAATAAATTGATTGTCAAAGCCATACTCGATTAATTGTTGTACAATGTTCCGATACTCTCGAAATAGATTATCTTGAATCGTCAGAGGTAAACTAGAAGAAAAGGTATAATCGGCAAAACATTCGGGTTGTCTTGAATAGTAATGACTGTCAGAAATTCCCCAAATTAATAGTTCTCCATTGCTCACGCATCCATCGACGCAACATTTATAGGGATAGTCAACATATTCTTCAACTAAGATTGGATTTCTATTAATGAGTGGATATTGATCTGAATCTAAATAAAGGGCTAAAAACTTTTGTAAGTCATGGATTCTTTCTACTACATAATCCTGGTAAAATCCAATGGCAGTTTTAGCTTCTTGAATATTAGAAGCTTTGAGGATTGCTGATGAGCAAGCCCCGGTGCAAGGTTTGACGATCCAAGGAAATGGTAGTTCTATTTCTCGAATATATTCAGAGATATTTTTTTCTTTTTCTAATAAACAAATTGTATATTGACTAGATGGGGAATTAATTGTTTTATGGGTGTAATATTTGTGCAAGCATAAAAAAGAGGATTCGACACTCGGGCCGCGCAAGTGTTCAAATTCCTGGCTCAGTTGTGCTTGGAATAAACTGGGAATATCACGAGTCGCTAATAGGACTTTAATATTGTGCTGTTGAATATATTGACGGCACTTTTCTAAGTATTGTATGGCATCAAAGTTTTGACTAAAACCGCTTAATTCTAAGGGCGCATCCAGAAAATGAAATTCATACTTTTCTGCTTCGGGTATGGTTTTACAGTTGAAGTAATCTATGGGTCTAGGACAGATAACTAAGATGGGAATAGGTTCCATAATATTGTTATCGGTTTTCTACTCTTCAAGATAAGGACTGTGATGGCGAGGTTGGGCGAAAATTTTGTAAACGATGGGTTCAAAGAACTCTAAAGGGAGTGTATCATAATTGGGATCAAAACTATTTTGGTCGTAGTTATGACAAAAATCGATCGTAGCTTGATAGTAGGGATGTTGGCGATATTTTTCCCTAGTATAACGGTCTAAACCTCGATGATGTCCCCAGTAATATTTGACAAATATATCATGATGTTCTACTATCCAACACGTTTTTTCAGAAACATAAGGTTGAAGAATAGCAGCCGCTAGTACAGCATGGTTGTAAGGGGCTAAAGTTCCCCCTATATCATGAATTAATGCTGCAACTATCGTTTCTTCATTTTCGTTATTGCGATAGGCTCTAGTCGCCGTTTGCAAAGAATGTTCGTACCGGGAAATTTGATAACCTTCATAAGCAGTATTCAATTCTCTTAAGCTATCTAAAATGCGTTGGGGTAAGTTGGAGGTATATTCTTCAAAACTTTCACATAATAAATCGTAATCTTCTCCATCGCCATGTTCCATCGCGGTAAATTTAACGTGTTTCATGGTTAATTGGAGTTCAATAAGGGCAATTTTTGATTGCAGAAAAAATCTTCTATTTTTCCTTTTTCGCGAATAAGGTGCATTGCTCCGTGACTATAAGCGACTTCTGCTGGATAGTTGTGGAGGGCAAAGTTGGTCAGGCTATGATTAAAGCCATAGGCTCCACAGTTATAGATGACCAGGCGATCGCCGATTCCTATATCTTCTGGAACCTCAACATCCTCAACCATAATATCTAACGGGGTCGGCAGTTTCCCTCCCAAGGTGGCTTTCAGAGTCTTACTGTTATGCTTTCCTACCACTTGCATATATTTGCTTGCTGGCTTCATAGAGAGTCTTAACAGTTGGTGGACTCCACCATCGAGAATGATGAATTTTTGACCTTGAGATTCTTTGAGATCAACGACTTCAGTGATATAACACCCTGCTTCTCCGACTAGGTAACGTCCCATTTCTACCACACATTGGTATGGATAGGAATTATTGTCAAAAATTTGTTGTAATTCTTGACCAAAAGAGGGCATATCAAATTCAGGATCGACCCAATTGTAGGGTATGCCAATGCCTCCACCAAAATCAATAACTGAAATGGCATGGCCTTGGTCGTTGAGGCGGTTTGCGATCGCGATCGTATTCTTCCAAGAAGCCAGTAATTGCGTATAGTCGAGAACGTTACTTTCCGTAAAAATATGAATCCCTTTTAAGTTCAAATGGGGATAATCCGCGATCGCCATCATTGCTTCTGGAGCTTGAGCTTCATCCACCCCAAATTTACTGGCGCTAGTGGCGATGGTTTGAATTTTCAAATTTTGTGGCAAATTCTTACTATCATTCTCCCCACAACTCGTCCCTTTTTCACGTATTTCGCAACTCTGACTGGTTCGATATAAGGGATTAATCCGAATCAAAACATCTTGTTTTCTTCCTTCTTCCTCTGCAAAATTATTTAATCGACGAGCTTCGTTAACGGACTCTAGCACAATCGTGTCAATCCCCGCTTCTACTGCCGCTCTTAGTTCTGAGTTCGTTTTTCCTGGCCCTGTAAACGTAATCTGTTCTGGAGAAAACCCGGCTTTAAGGGCTGCATTTAACTCTCCAATCGAACTGATATCTACCCCTGCTCCTAACTGGGCAAATTGGTGGCAAATGCTTAAATTACTATTGGCTTTCAGGGTATAGAGAACGGTAAAGTTTGCAGGCAGACCTGATATGAGTTTACTGTATTGGTGTTCTATTTTATTAAAATCATACAAATATAAAGGCGTTCCATAATCTTCAAGTACTGCCTTAATTTCTAAAGGAGAAAGCAAACCTTTATTCACTATTGATTTTCCCTCTAAAATATAATTTTTGACTCATCTTAAGTGAAACTTCGAGGTTTTGTCAAGTTTACTCGTCGGTTTTAAGTCATCAAATTTGAGAAAAACGTTTTTGAGATGCTCCCATTCAGTTTAAAATGAAGTCAATTATCCCTTATTGCAAGAGCACTTATGAATCTATTTTGGAAAGGACTGTTAATCGTCGCCATCCTTGTAGCCAGTATTATTTTACCTGCCCAGGCGATTTCGATACGGGAATTTCCCCATCAGATTTGGGATCGGAGCAGTGCAACCCCTCGGTTAATCAGTGCGGTGGATGACGCTAGCACCTTAGAAGACTTGGCACAACAGGCATTTACGGCATCAAATCAGGGCGATTTTGCCGCAGCAGAAGCCTATTGGACGCAAATTTTAGAGAGATATCCGGAAAGTGCAGCCGGTTGGAGCAATCGAGGAATTACCCGTGCGAGCCAGGGGAAATTTGAGCAGGCGATCGCCGATTATAATGAAGCGATTGAACTTGCGCCTTTGGTTACCGACCCCTATCTTAATCGGGGAGCCGCCTTAGAAGGGTTAGGACGCTATGCAGAAGCCATTGAAGACTACAATCAGATCCTGGACATTAACCCTGATGATGCCCAAGCGTATAACAATCGCGGCAATGCCAAAATGGGCTTAAAAGACTGGCAAGGGGCGATCGCCGATTATCAAACCTGTAACGAACTTGCCCCTAACTTTGCTTTTGCCCTAGCCAGTCAAGCCCTCGCCACCTATGAAATCGGCGAAACTGAAAAAGCCATTAAAATGATGCGAAATCTGAACCGCAAATATCCCCAATTTGCCGATATGCGAGCCGCCTTAAGTGCTGCTTTATGGGTAGAAGGAAAACAAGGAGAAGCCGAAAGTAATTGGGTTGCTGCTGTGGGTTTAGATAGTCGCTATAAAGATATCGAGTGGGTGACAAATATCCGCCGTTGGCCTCCAACTATTACAGAAGCATTAGAAAGATTCCTCAACCTGTCTTGATTCAGGAAAAGAAAGACAACTGGGTTTCTTCAGGAATACCTGAGTTGACAACTTTTTGATGTCAACTCAAGACATCATCAGAAAGAATATTGATCGATATTTGTATAGAAGAGCAAACATTCTTCTCTCGGTTGAATCTCCTCAGAAGCGATTAAATGGGCCCATAAACCCGTCTCATCTTCCACCCAATTGATATGAGTATTCGGAGTTTCTGAATGATTACAGAAAGACGCTAATCCAAAAACGAGATAAGCCCTCACCTCTTTACGTTGATCGTATTCTGAAGGAATCACAAAGTAATATTTAAAGACTTGGGTACTATCCAAAATAGATCGTTCTTCTGCTGGAAAATCTACCACTGGCGCTTTTTCAATCAATGTTCCTTGGGGAATCAATTGAGTGGCGACCACTCCACGTCCTTTTTCTGGAAATAATTGAATTTCAATCATGTTCAATCTCTTTTCATGTCAAACGATATTGGTATAAGTCTTGATAGACTTCATTGCATTGAACCAACAGATCTGAAAATTGCTCTGGAATTCGATCGGTCTTAGGGATATAAGGCTTAAATTCGGTTGAGTTTCTTACGGTGTCATACCACTGATATTGAGACCAAATATCATCGGTTGGGTTACGTTTGGGCCAGTGCAACATCTCTTCTGTAAATTCAACCCCTATAGCTTCACAAAGCAAGGATAAAGTGTGGCGTGGGTTGTTCTGTAGATCGTGAGCATCAATCACGGGGGGAATCGTTCCTAAACGGTCACGGACGGTATAAAACAATTGGTGAAGTCGTAAGATCCCGAGCGTTTCTACGGTCGGATTTGGCCAGAGTTTAAGATAGGACAAAAGCATCTGACGCGGTTCCCGAATAAGAAAGCAGTTGGTTAACCCAGAAATCCAGTCCATATCGATATGGGGTAGGAGACGATACACCATAAACTTTTGGTAATAAATTAACTTAGAATTCGGAATTTCTCCATGAATTAATTGCTCTACTATCTTCACCCAATCTGTTTCGTAATGGTTGAGGACGGCCTCTCTTCCGGGGTCTTGGCGGCCAGAAACTAGAAGATAATGGGGATAAAGGGGTTCATCTTGGACAAAAGTGTCTGGACGATTACTCCAAGAACGCAGTAAAACAGTTGAAAGACAGCGTGGACTGGCCCACATACCAATACGCTTGACTGGGATAGCCACTTAATTAACCTCCCTCTCTATAACTCGGAGAGCAGAAATTTTGAAGAACAATGAAAATATTACTCGAAAACTGGAGCAGTTCAGAGTACACAGAAGAAAAAATCTTGAAGGTCAGATGGGATATTCAACAGTGGAGATTAAGAACGAGTTAGCACCTGCCAGATAATAAACGATGCAAATGCCAAATACCCAGCTACCGCCAACCAATCGAGTGCAGATTCGATCGCCATGACTGTGAAGACCCCATTTTTTGTTAAACTGCTACTTTGAC
The DNA here is from genome assembly GCF_017746735.1 of Roseofilum sp. Guam. NCBI lineage: Bacteria > Bacillati > Cyanobacteriota > Cyanophyceae > Desertifilales > Desertifilaceae > Roseofilum > Roseofilum sp. Guam. The sequence goes on from NZ_JAGHZN010000004.1 coordinate 70,862, forward strand.
CTAACCCCACACTCTATTTATCGTAGCAAATGGCAGAAACACTATTCTTCAATGCCCTCCGGGAAGCGATCGACGAAGAAATGGCCCGCGATCCCTCCGTCTTCGTCCTAGGCGAAGATGTTGGCCAATATGGCGGTTCCTACAAAGTCACCAAAGGACTCTATGAAAAATATGGAGAACTGCGGGTACTCGATACTCCCATTGCGGAAAACAGCTTCACCGGATTAGCGGTTGGTGCTGCGATGACTGGACTGCGACCGATCATTGAAGGGATGAATATGGGCTTTTTGCTCTTAGCCTTTAACCAAATCTCCAATAATGCGGGAATGCTGCGCTATACCTCTGGGGGCAACTTTACGATTCCCCTGGTGATCCGGGGGCCAGGCGGAGTGGGTAAACAACTGGGTGCAGAACACTCCCAACGTCTAGAAGCCTATTTCCAAGCAGTTCCGGGACTGAAAATTGTTGCCTGTTCCACCCCCTACAATGCCAAAGGACTGATGAAATCGGCTATTCGCGATGGCAACCCGGTCTTATTTTTCGAGCATGTCTTGCTATATAACCTAAAGGAAAACTTACCCGAAACTGAATATTTAGTGCCCTTAGACCGGGCAGAAATTGTCCGTCGAGGTAAAGATGTGACGATTTTGACCTATTCCCGGATGCGTCATCATGCCATGCAAGCGGCCAAAACCCTGGAGCAAGAAGGATTCGATCCAGAAATTATTGATTTAATTTCCCTCAAACCCCTGGATTTTGCCACGATTAGCGCATCGATTCGCAAAACCCATCGGGTGGTGATTGTGGAAGAATGTATGAAAACCGGGGGGATTGGTGCAGAATTAACGGCTTCGATTACTGAACAATTGTTTGATGAACTCGATGCTCCAGTGGTGCGCCTTTCTTCTCAGGATATTCCGACTCCCTATAATGGCATTCTGGAAAACTTGACGATTGTTCAGCCGGGTAAAATTGTAGAAGCTGTTAAAAAAATGATGGCACTACAGGTTTAGGAGATGCAAGGATAGGGGGATGGGGGGATGGAGAGACACGGGGATCGCCCATTACTCCCTATTGCCTAGCCTACTCCCTATATCATTCACTATCACAGATTAAACGATGGGGAAACAACGGACAATTTTAGCTTTAATTATTGTGCTGGCGATCGCCGCGATCGCGGTATTGGCGAAAGTCGAAACCCGCCTAGGTTTAGACCTGCGAGGGGGGGCACAATTGACCATTCAAGTAAAAACCACACCAGAAGTCCCGGAAATTACACCTCGTAAATTGGAAGCGGTGCAACGAGTGATGGAAAATCGGGTCAATGGTCTGGGGGTCTCAGAGGCAGCGATCCAGACGGTGGGAGAGGATCAGCTCTCGATCCAACTGCCGGGGGTTAACGATCCAGCTCAGGCGGAACGAGTATTAGGGGGCACAGCTCAGTTAGAGTTTCGCCAGCAACGGCAAGGAACAGAGGATGAATTTGCCGCCCAATTTCAGATTTGGAGACAATTGCAGTTTGAGCAAGCTTTACTGCGACAGGAAGACCCGGAAGTGGCGGAAGAGGCACTCGCCGAAAATCAGGAGCAGATCGCTAAACTCAATGAGGACATTGCTCCCCTCTTTGACAAAGTTGGCTTAACTGGGGAGCAACTGCAAGACTCTTTACCCCGTCCTCCCCAAGGAGGAGCAAACTGGGCTGTGATACTAGAGTTTAATGGTGAAGGGGGAGATAAGTTTGCTGAACTAACGAAAAATTTAGCTGGAACGGGTCGTACTATTGGTATTTTCCTGGATAATGAACTCGTCAGTACCCCAACCGTCGGCGTAGAATTTGCGGAAACCGGGATTGTGGGAGGTCGTGCGGAAATTACGGGGAATTTTACGGCTGAAACCGCTAATGACTTGTCGATCCAACTGCGAGGGGGCGCTCTCCCCGTGCCTGTGGAAATTGTGGAAAACCGCACGGTTGGGGCGACATTGGGACAAGATAGTATTCGTCGCAGTATCTATGCAGGGTTGGGTGGATTATTCCTCGTGCTGGTGTATATGGTGATCTATTATCGCCTGCCCGGGGCGATCGCTAATATTGCCCTCCTCGTCTATGCTCTGCTCACGTTTGCAGCATTTAAGCTATTCCAAGTCACCCTCACCTTACCCGGGATTGCTGGTTTTATCCTCAGTATCGGCATGGCCGTCGATGCTAATGTGTTAATCTTTGAGCGCACCCGGGAAGAACTGCGTGGGGGTAAAACCCTCTATCGTTCCGTAGAATCGGGCTTTTATCGGGCATTTACCAGTATCCTCGATGGTAACCTGACTACCCTGATTTCCTGTATTGCCCTATTCTGGTTAGGCACGGGTTTAGTCCGAGGGTTTGCTCTGACTCTCGGTATTGGGGTCGTCATTAGTATGTTTACCGCCGTTACATGCAGTCGTACCCTGATGTTATACGTGCTTCAGTTTCCCGGACTGCGTAAACCCAACCTATTTTGTCCCAATCTTGCTCCGCTCCCCAAACGGTAAATCCATGATTAGCATTATTAAACAACGTAATCTCTGGTGGTCGATTTCTGCTGGTGTGATTCTAGTGGGATTTTTGGCCATGGCAATTTCTTGGGGGAGTCCAGGAATTGGGGCCCCCCTACGTCCGGGTCTGGATTTTGTGGGCGGAACCCGTCTTCAACTGGATCTTGACTGCACGGAAGTGGGAAATTGTGACCAACCGATTGAGATTGGTAAAGTACGGGAAGTTACGGATCGCCTCGGTATTGCTAATCCCAACATCCAGATTACCGGTGAAGACGGCACTGGAGTGAGTATCCGCACCAAAGATTTGGATGTGGAAGAGCGCACAGAACTGCAAAATAGTTTAGCCGAGGCGATCGGTACATTTGATGTGACCCAAACACAAATTGATACCGTTGGCCCGACCTTGGGGAGACAGTTGTTTACATCGGGTTTACTGGCACTTTTAGTAGCGTTTGCGGGAATTACCCTCTACTTAAATTTCCGTTTCCAGCTCGATTATGCCTTTTTTGCCTTTGTCGCTCTCTTCCATGATGTCTTCGTCACCATGGGAGTCTTTTCGATCTTGGGTTTGATCGCTGGAGTGGAAATTGATAGCCTGTTTATTGTCTCGCTGCTGACGATTATTGGATTTTCTGTCAATGATACGGTGGTCATTTATGACCGGGTGCGCGAGACCCTCCAGTTTTATCCCGAAAAGCATATTAATGATGTGGTTGATGAGGCGGTGAATCAGACGTTGATGCGATCGCTCAATACTAGCATTACCACCATTTTGCCCCTCGTTGCCATCTTCTTCCTCGGTGGCGAAACCTTAAAATTCTTTGCTCTGGCGTTGATTGTTGGCTTTATTTCTGGAGCCTATTCCAGTATCTTTATCGCCAGTACCCTGTTAGCCTGGTGGCGCGAGAAAACCGGCCGCGCTATCCTCGCAACAGTTACGGAGGGAGAGGGAGACATGCTAGACTCTACCCCAACTACTGATTGATATAGGGGGAAGTGCTATACAACTTTGGCCACAGCATTTTCCCAACGATCATTATCTTGGATTAAGGGTCTGTAAAAACGCTTAACTAGTTGTCCATCATTGTACTGTTTTACTAAAAAATCACGTAACTGCCAATCATTTGGATCGGGGCAGAAAAAATCAAAGTCAATTCCTCCCTTATTGTGAGGTTTATGTATATCAACCCCCAGACCATGCGTTCTATAAAACCATTCTGTCCCTGCAATGGAATGATATCCTCTGTATGGCTTGGAGAGTATATCTTCAGGTCGATCTAAACTTAAGTTCTCTTTTAGGAATTGCATTGCCCAATTTCTATGTTCATACCATAGATCGACAATTGCTAAAACTAATTCTATATCATTGGGCACTTCCATAGTTACTTTGCCAGCGATCGCTTTTGAGAAATTTAATTAAAGGTCTAGAATACAAACAAAAATGTTTCCAGGTTATGAAATCAAACAACGAAATAGATTGGTACATAACTTAAAAAAAATAAAGAGTTCTTCAAGTCTAAAAAGTGATAATTTATCCTGTAAATGGACAGAAATCAGTCTTGAATTCTGTTGTTCAAAATTGTCTGATTTACAGGATGAATTTTATGTCTTTTACGAGCATCCCGTACACGAATTTAAAAATAAATTATTTAAAGCTAGTCGAAATGAAGTTACTGGATTTATAAAAGAGGAGATTCTACCTGAAGAAGGTATGGGATTAGATATGACCATCTACTCTTTAGACATGAAAACTATCATTGCATTTAACCATGATGGAGATATTTTTTTAGTTAGGGACAGTAGTCAATACAAGAGATTGGAAAACTGGGAAGAAATGGTCGATAAAAAAAATGAAGATAATCTTGTCAGCATTGAAGATTATGATCCGAAACGAATAGTAGCAAGTATACAGAATTGGACGGAATTAAAACAACAACAGAAGCAGGGAGAATATCAGCTCAGTAATGAGGATGTAGCAGGGCAAGTCTACGATCTCTTTGGTGTAGGAAGATTAACGCCAAAAATTGTAGAGTATGTGCTGAGATTATTGATGGAAATTGAGACATTTGATTATTTGGCGTTGTTTCAACGGTTGCAGGAAGTTTATTATTCCTGGTGTGCAGGGGACTATATTGATGCTCCTCCCAATAAAAACTATCCCCTGAAAAAAATGCTGGCTCTGCAAGAGAGAATGGCAGATAGTCAACTAGCTTTAGGATTACGGCAGATTGATGTTTATACAGGATTAAATGTAACGATCTTGCTCCTAGAGCTGCACCGTTATGGACAAGACAAAGCGGAACTAAGAGATAAAATCAAGTTTTATCCTTGCGGACAACTCAATAATGACGGGAAATTAGAGGATAGTACTAAACTTTTAAGAATCATTGGTTATAGTTCCTGTGTTGGCGTATTAGGTTTTCTCAATATAGTTGGTACCTTTCTTGCAGGTGTCAACCTTAGTGCTGCCAACCTTAGTGGTGTCAACCTCAGTGGTGCTAACCTCAAGCGCGCTAACTTCAAGCACGCTAACCTTATAGGGGCAGACCTCAGTTGTGTCAATCTCAGTGATGCAGGACTTAAGGACACAGACCTCAAGGACACAGACTTGAGAGGGGCAGAACTCAAGGGTGCCAACCTGAGTGGTGCTAATCTCAAGGGCGCTAATCTCGGTTGCACAAACCTGAGTGGTGCTAATCTCAGTCGTGCCAATCTCGATTGTACAAACCTGAGTGGTGCTAATCTCAGTCGTGCTAATTTCAGTCGCGTTAACCTTGTAGATGTAGAACTCATAGAAGCATGTCTGAGTGGTGCTAATCTCAGTCGTGCTAACCTGAGTGGCACAAATCTCAGTTGTGTAAATCTCAGTCGTGCTAACCTGAGTGGCACAAATTTGAGTGATGCCAACCTCAAGGGTACAAATCTCAGTGGTGCTAATCTCAATGGTGCAATCCTCAATCGCACAAATCTGAGTGGCGCAAACCTCAGGGGTGCTAACCTCAATGGTGCAATCCTCAATCGCACAATCCTCAACGATGAAATATGGGGAGATATATGCTGGGATGAAAGAACACAATGGGAAGGCTTGCGGGGACTGAAAACAGCAATTAATATTCCAGATCAATTAAAACAGGAATTAGGTTTAGCGAATTAGAAGAAAGTGACTGATTAGCCATTATCGTGCGAAGCGATGTATAATCTAAATCAGACGTAATTTCTCATTTGGAATTAACTTGGTTTCCCCTGATTCCCAGATTGATCTCGATCCCCAGTTTCAGGCGCAAGTGATGCGTTATCATCAATTGCTGGTTGGGGGACGCTGGTTGGTAGTGATGTTATGGTGGCTGGTTTTGGGACTTCCGAGTCTGTGGATAATGCGATCGCCCCTATCACTCCTGTTTGAGCATTTTACCTGGTCTGGATTGTACTATAGTTTCTATTTCCACCCCCTAGCGGCGATCGGCTTTTCCAGTAGTATTGGTTTAACAACTGCTGTTTTAGTCTGGCAAAGTCGCAATATTCTCGTAGGCTTTGCGCTCCCTTATCGCAAAGGCCTAGAGCGTAAAGTCTATCGCATTCATCAACAGGGAAAAAGTCATCCCCTCTGGAGCTGGGTGGTTGAAGGTCAGGGGAATGGGAAAGGAATAGGCAATAGCCAATAGAAGATCTCCTAACTCCCCCTTTCTCTGCGATAACATATTGCTTCGCGCGGCAGAAGAGTAATGAGTAAATGGGTCAACCGTTTTTCACACCATAGTTCCCATTTTTAAGACTTTTTAACGAGTAACTCAAGCCCCTGGAGTCAAGCCAGGGGATGCAGTGAGGACAATTCCGGTTTAATTGATTGTACCGGTTAGGGGAGAGCTGGCACTGGCATAGGCTTTGACGGGAATTCTACCCGAAACGGCAGCGATGCGTCCAGCTTCAGTAGCCAAGCGGAAAGCACTGGCCATGGCGGCAGGATTTTGGGATTGGGCGATCGCCGTGTTAATCAATAAAGCATCTGCTCCCATTTCCATTGCTGTTGCTGCTTCTGAAGGCGTACCAATACCCGCATCGACAACAACGGGTATCTTAGAATTCTCGATAATAATGCCAATATTAGCCCCATTTTTAATCCCTTGTCCGGAACCAATCGGAGACCCCAAAGGCATCACGGTGACACAACCGACTTCTTCGAGACGCTTGGCCAGCAAGGGATCGGCATTAATATAGGGTAAAACCGCGAATCCTTCTTTGACCAATTGCTCGGCCGCTTCCAAAGTGCCGATGGGATCGGGAAGCAAATATTTGGGATCGGGAATCACTTCTAACTTGATAAAATTATTATCTTCCTGACCCAGTAATTTTGCCATTTCGCGCCCCAGTCGAGCTACCCGCACGGCATCTTCTGCGGTTTGACATCCGGCAGTATTGGGTAACATCCAAATCTTTTGCCAATCAATGGCTTCGGCTAATCCTTCATGGCCGGGTGCTTTCGTTTGTACGCGACGCACCGCTACCGTGACAATCTGGCAACCGCTGGAAACAATGCTCTGTTGCATTTCGGTAAAGGAGCGATATTTACCTGTACCCGTCATCAGGCGCGAGTTAAAGGTTTTACCGGCGATTTCTAAGGGAGAATCACCTGGGATATCAGCATCAGGTTGTTGTTGAGGAATACTGCGATCGAGGGTTTGCATAGTTGGGTATGACATTGGACAATGGTCTAGCTTAACGTTTGTTCTCCCGTTATTGAGGGGGATAAGTTTGAATGTTGAGCGAACGACTAGACGATGATCGACTCTTCAAAGAACTATTATCCACCTTTTTTGTAGAGTTGATCGGAAGCCGGTCGAAAACCTGATTTTTCGCCAGAATAGAGATAGCTGGCAAAAACCACAGAGAAGCTTATAGCGCTGGGTATTATAGTGTTTACAAGTATTGGAAAACGGCATGGATAGCTTGTTCGAGATTAAAGTTATAGCCAGGGGCGATTCTATTCCCTACTCCCTATTCCCTATTCCCTATAAATGTTATGGCAACCGCAACCAAACGACGAGACGAAAATGTAGCTGGAGATTTCTTTGTCGATCGCACTTGTATTGACTGTGATACCTGTCGTTGGATGGCTCCGCAGGTTTTCCACCACGATAATGGACAATCGGCAGTTTACCATCAACCGGAAAATTCTGGCGATAATGCTCCGCATCGCTGGCGCGATCGCCAACAAGCCTTACAAGCTCTGCTCGCTTGTCCCACGGCTTCTATTGGGACAGTAGAGAAACCGCAAGATATCAAAACGGCTCAAGATACTTTTCCCTTGCTCATCGCCGATAATGTGTATCATTGTGGCTATCATTCTGCATCCTCATTCGGTGCAGCGAGTTATTTCATCGAGCATCCAGAAGGGAATATTCTGGTGGACTCTCCCCGGTTTACCCCTCCCCTGGTGAAACGGATCGAAGCCATGGGAGGAATACGCTGGCTGTATTTAACCCATCGGGATGATGTGGCAGATCATCAGAAATTCCACGATCACTTTGGCTGCGATCGGCTGTTGCACGAGGATGAGATCGCTGATGATACCCAAGGAATTGAACAACGCTTAACGGGGACAGAGGCGATCGAACTCGCTCCCGATCTCCTGATTATCCCGGTTCCCGGTCACACCAAAGGTCACACGGTTCTTCTGTACCAAAATCAGTTTCTGTTTACCGGCGATCATCTAGCTTGGTCAGATTCTTTACAACAATTGATTGCCTTCCGTCGCCATTGTTGGTATTCCTGGGATGAATTACTCCAATCCATGAAAAAATTAACCGCTTACTGCTTTGAGTGGGTTTTACCCGGCCATGGTCGTCGCTATCACGCTCCTGTCGAGGTCATGCAAGCTGAACTTCAGAAGTGTTTGCAATGGATGGTATAGGTAAAAGGCAAAAGGCAATAACTACTGGGATGATAAACTAGAGCTTAGACTCTGGAAAAATTATCTGTAAAAACAAGGAAACGCTATGCGAGTTTTGGTAATGGGTGGCACGCGGTTTATTGGCGTTTATTTAACCAAATTGTTAGTGGCACAAGGTCATGAAGTGGTCTTATTTAATCGAGGCAATAAACCCGCACCAGTGGAAGGGGTGAGGGAAATTCATGGCGATCGTACGGATGCCAACGAAATCCAAGATAAGCTTGCAGGTGAAGCATTTGATGCTATTTTCGATAACAATGGTCGGGAACTCAGCGATACTCAACCCCTAGCGGATTTATTCGCGGGTAAGGTGAAACATTTTGTTTATATGAGTTCTGCGGGAGTTTACTTGAAATCCGAGCAAATGCCCCACATTGAAAGCGATCCGGTAGATCCCAAAAGCCGCCATAAAGGAAAGTTTGAAACAGAAAAATATCTCAGTGAAAAGCAACTGCCGTTTACCTCAATTCGCCCCACGTATATTTACGGCCCGTTGAATTATAATCCTTTAGAAGCATGGTTTTTTGACCGTATTGTGCGCGATCGCCCCCTTCCCATACCGGGTACAGGTAACGCCATTACCCAGTTGGGACATTGTGGGGATTTAGCGCAAGCGATGAGGGCAGTTTTGGGCAATTCCCAGGCGATCGGTCAAGTTTACAATATTTCTGGGGAACGCTATGTTACGTTTGATGGATTAGCTCAAGCTTGCGCGATCGCCGCCGGAAAATCAGCAGAAGATATCCAGATTGTCCATTATGACCCCAAACAATTTGATTTTGGCAAACGCAAAGCCTTCCCCATGCGTGTTCAGCATTTCTTCGCCGATATTCACAAAGCCAAAAACGAACTCAATTGGCAACCGAAATATGACCTTGTGTCTGGACTAAAAGATTCCTTTGAAACCGATTATCTAGCTCAAGGGAAAGATAAACTAGAGGTAGATTTTTCCCTAGATGATCAAATCTTGAAGAGTTAAAAATAATGACATAAAAAAGGAGTGGACTGTTTCAGCTAAAATAGTGCATTAGCTGCAATTCGTTGTAGGGCTTTAGCCCTAAAATGTTCGGAGCGCTAAAGCGCAACAACGGAGGAAATCTAATGAATCACATTAGATGAAACAGTCTACTGGATTGTTTCACCTAAAATAGGGCTTTGTTTGTAGTAAGCACGAAGAGTGCTTAAAAGCCTAGCTGGAGAGGGCTAAAGCCCTCACTACGAATGAAATCTAATGCATCAAATTAGATGAAACAGTCTACTACTGGATTGTTTCATCTAAAATAGGGCTTTGTTTGTAGTAAGCACGAAGAGTGCTTACTGGCTATGCGATCGCCTAATTTTCCTGTAGGTTGGGTTAAAAAAAGCAAAACCCAACAGATGGGTTGGGTTTTGCTATGTAGGAGCAAAAATCTTTCACCCCATAACTTTTAAGCAGTTACTAGCTCCCGTTCTGGACGCTTACTATTGCGAATTCCAGAAATTGCCTCAGCATAGTCCGGAGCTTTAAATACCGCAGAACCAGCAACAATAGCATTGGCTCCCGCTTCCAAGACTTGCCAAGTATTATTAACCTTCAAGCCACCATCAACTTCAATCCAAGGATCGAGTCCACGCTCATCACACATTTGGCGTAACTTGCGAATTTTGGGAACCACTGCGGGAATAAAGCTCTGTCCCCCAAACCCAGGGTTAACACTCATGATTAGAATCAAATCGCACAATTCTAGAACATACTCAATCAACTCTAAAGGTGTAGAAGGATTCAGTACGACTCCTGCTTGCTTGCCCAACTCTCTGATTTGTCCTAGAGTCCGGTGTAAGTGGGGGGAAGCATTATGTTCGGCATGAACCGAAATAATATCCGCACCCGCTTTCGCAAAGCCCTCAACATACTTTTCGGGTTCCACAATCATCAAGTGAACATCCAGAGGTTTTTGAGTCACGGGACGAATAGCATCCACGATTAACGGGCCAATGGTAATGTTGGGAACAAACCGGCCATCCATGACATCCACATGAATCCAGTCTGCACCGGCTTCATCCACAGCTTTAATCTCTTCTCCCAGACGGCTAAAATCGGCGGACAAGATAGAAGGGGCAATAACAATGGGTTTTTGGCTTTGGGGCATGACGATTGGTATTCTCCAAGGCGTTCTGAATTTCTATTATTTTAACAAAATCTTTAGCATTACCCTAGCGTTTGGTCAATAAACCCGGTTTTCTTGCATTGGTTTTTGCCTCTTGCCTCTTGCCTCCCCTAGCTTATCGCCTTAACTTGTTACCAATACCCATTACCCACCCAAAGCGCAAAAGGCTAAGGACAAAGGACTTGGCGCATGTGTCGCATATTAGCTGGTAATTCGAGCTTCAAAGCTTGTTCAATGAAGGGTGCGGGAATAGGGAAATTGGGCGTGGCTTGAACTGCATAGCTTAAGAGGGTTCCTTGTTGGTAATCTTGAAGATGAAGATAGGCTAGAAATTCCGAGAAAGACCCTTTAAGGAGTTCAAATTCTATAGCTTGGTTGCAAGTTTCCCGGACTTGGAGATAAATTTCTACTTCCACACGAAGCAGAATAAAGTCTTTGATTCCTTTCTGATAGAGGTGCTGGCTTTTGGGCAAAACTTGACTGTAGGTAATGTCAGGAAAATAATTGACCCATTGGGAGTAGTTGCTGACTTTTTGCCAGCATTGTTGACGAGTCAGGGGAAGATAGAGTTGAGCGATCGCGCTGCCGCCTCCCAATCCCCAAGGTTCCGTTTTCACTGAAATATGACCATCACCTAAAGATGCAGATGGTTCAGTATTGCAAGCTTTGGCAATGCGATCGATCCATGCAGTTGCTTGATTCATGGTGAAGAAATAAAACGTTAAGTATGGGAAGGCATGGGATGGCCAACAATTTGTCGGTGATATTCCGATTCACTCATTAACTCTTGGGTGCTTTCCACTCGATCAATAAAGAGTTTGCCTTCCAAATGATCGAATTCATGTTGGATAATTCGAGCTACAAAATCGGTGAATATCTGGCACTGATTTTTGCCTTTTTGATCGATATATTCAACTTCAATTTCGGTAAATCGAGGCACTAATCCTCGAATTCCGGGAACACTTAAACATCCTTCCCATCCTTTGATTTGAGTATCCGAATGACTGATAATCTGGGGATTGATCAGTGGGGTGGGTTCCATCTTGGGAGCGTTGGGATAGCGCAGATTGGGACGAGAGGCGACAATGAGTAAACGGTAAGGTTGTCCAATTTGAGGGGCTGCAATGCCAACACCATGACTGGATTTTGCTGTTTCAATTAAGTCTTCAATTAAGGTTTGAATACGCGTATCTTCTGGGTTGGCGATGGGTCGAGCTATAGTTCGCAGCAGGGGATGACCTAGTTGGTAGATTTCTGAAGGCTCTGTCATCAGGATTGGACTTCTTGCAGAAGTCAGGCAAAAGGCAATAGGCAAAAGGTAATAGCCATTAAGAATATATGATTACTGCATTACGATTGATTGTCTACCCACTTACAGCAGTTTTCGCACTTTATGTAGTACATCATTTATCCCTCCAATCCCCCTGCTTTCTAAGGAGGATTTAGGGGGATTTTTCTTACTGTACCTCATAACATGGTAAAACGCTGTATTTATTTCATTCTCTATGAGGGATTCCATTCCCTCGATAGCGATAGTAGGCAGCACAAGCGCCTTCGGAGGAAACCATGGGCGCACCGAGGGGATGTTCTGGGGTGCAGCGCGTGCCAAAAGCAGGACAATCATGGGGTTTCTTTACCCCTTGCATGATTTCACCACTGATACATTCGGTTGTCAGTACCGGGGGATTCGGATCGAGCCAGTCGGTAAAGCGCTTTTCGGCATCCCAAGGACAATATTCTGCCCGCAGTCCTAAGCCACTGTCGGGGATTTCCCCAATGCCGCGCCAGGTGCGAGAGACAACTTCAAAGACTCGATCAATCAGATTTTTGGCGGGTTGATTGCCCTTGCGACGGACGGAACGGCTATATTGATTATCAAGGGCAACCGCTTCTGTTTTCCTTTCTAACTGTTGGATGCAGCGATACAATCCCTGAAAAATGTCTACGGGTTCAAACCCCGTGACGACGATGGGAATCTGGTATTTTTCCACTAAGGGTTCATACTCAGTATATCCCATTACTGTGCAAACATGACCGGCTGCGAGAAATCCCTGTACTTGAGATTGGGGGGATGAGAGAATGGCTTCCATGGCTGGAGGAACGCGGACATGGGAGGCGAGGAGGGAAAAGTTGTGAATTTGTTGTTGTTTGGCTTGATACACTGCCATGGCAGTTGCGGGGGCGGTGGTTTCAAAGCCGACCCCGAAAAAGACGACTTCAGATTCTGGATTAGCTTGGGCAATTTTGAGACAATCTAGGGGAGAATAAACAATCCGTACATCTGCACCTGCGGCTTTTACGCTCAGTAGGTCTTGGTCGGTTCCGGGAACTCGGAGCATGTCGCCAAAGGAACAGAGAATGACTTGGGGATGGGAGGCGATCGCGATCGCCCGATCGATAAGCGTCACTGGAGTCACACAAACCGGACATCCCGGCCCGTGAATCAGAGTAATCTCTTCTGGCAACAATTGATCGATGCCATACTTAATAATCGAGTGGGTTTGACCGCCACAAATCTCCATAATTGTCCAAGGTTGGGTCGTAATTTCGGCGATCGCCGCTGCCATCCGTTGCGCCAATTGAGCATCCCGATATTCATCGACAAATTTCATAACCATTACTCCCCACTCTTCCCCACCATTAAAAAGGAAAACCCCCTCTCATTTTTAATTTTTAACTTTTACTTACGCTTTCATCTGCTCTTTCCGCACTGCTTCCAAAATCAACTCCTGCTCTACACGAGCAATCTCCCGTTGCACTCGCTCTACAGCAGGCATTTCTACAGAAATCGATGTAACTCCCCAGCGCACTAAAGGGTTAATCAACTGGGGATAGTTCACCACAGCTTGACCACAAATACTACTTTTAATTCCCCCAGTCCGTGCTTGGGTAATACACTGCTCCAAAGCGCTTAACACAACTGGATGGAGAGCATTCAAACTCTGTCGATGTTGTTCCCACTGCTGGCGCTCCAAACCCAATAACAAGGGAATCAAATCATTGGTTCCCACACTTAAGCCATCAATCCCCAGCTTGATATACTCTGAAATTTGCAACAATACTCCAGGAACCTCCACCATAATCCATAATTCCATCTGGGATAATTGCCGTTGATCTAGCCGCCTACGGATGGCAACCACTTCCTCCACTGTCCGCACAAAGGGCAACATTAAATGAATATTCTGATAACCTTGGCGATGCAAGTTTTCTAGCACCGTTAACTCCCAATCCAATAGGGTGGATCTAGAATCATTTACATCACAGGCTAAGGTTCCTCGTATAGGAGAAGGCTCAAAGGAGTCAAAGGAACGATAATAAATAGGACGAGGGTAAAAACTCCGGGCTAACTTTTGTAGATTGTTCAACCATTCGGACATGAAGCGATCGCCATCTTTCCACCATTGAAGACCTGGAAAGAGTTTAGCTGCCCATAATTCCGATCGCAATAATCCCACTCCATCCACGTCTAAGCCGGAAAGATCCCCAGAAGGGGGTTGAGAGAGATTAATCCAAAGCTGGGTTGCGTGTAGGGGCGAAACAGTTTTCGCCCCTACCGTTATTGGTTTGCTTTCATCCTGAAGTTCAATCCGGTTAGGTGAATCAGGGTTCGCCCCGGTAATAATTTCTCCCGTTTCACCATTAATTTTAATCTGATCTCCAGTTATGAAGTGGCAGGTGGCTTGTTCAACTCCCACGAGGGCAGGAATGCCTAACTCCCGAGCCACGATCGCTCCATGGCTAGTCATTCCACCTGTTTCTGTAATCAAACCTGCTGCCCCGCTTAAGATCCAGGTTTCTTGGGGGGCGATCGCCCGTTTAACAATAATTTGTCCTGGAGTTAAGGTCATCGGTTCGAGTTTCTCCGGTAAGACCACAACTGGAGCCATAGCGACCCCTGGTGCGGCCCCTACGCCCTGGTAAGAACCTGAAGAGTTTGTTTTGTCATTTAGCGGGATAACGTCTGTAATCCACCAATTTAAGTCAGGATTGCCGATCCACTTGAGGCTGAAGCGATCGTACCACTGTTGTTTTAGGGCGAGGGTGCGATCGCCTAAACATTGGATTTGCGCTTCTCCTAAACAGGGTTGATCCACCAAGGAGGAATCAAGAGTATAGGCACAGAGGAGGCAGTCCTTGGTGTTTAATAGGGGAGTATGCAGGGATAAGGTGGACAATTCACCACAGAGTTGGTGAGCAATACGTTTGTTACCCAACTGTTGCTCTTTAAGTTGGTAAGGCTGAAGGTGAATGTGATAGCGATCGCCACTGACTTGAGGTTCACTCACGAGATATCCCAGTCCCCACGTCGCTTCAATGATCGCTTCCCGATCTTGAGTGGAAATCGCCCCACTCATGGGTTCATTCTGTAGGGGTTGAATGAGAATACCCATCCTAATCTGATTTAAGGCAATGCCTTGATATTGCCAGTAGAGCAAGTACTTATTGCGAAATACTTCGGCCCAAATTTGTTTAATCGTATGGGCTAAAGCGTCAGAATCTTTGGGACTTGCCCAAGTTCTCCACAAGCGAGAAAAGCTGTTTTGGCGATCAGGGGTTAGCGGTTTGGGTAAGCTGAGAGAGGGACGACAGAGAACAAAATCCCCATCCCAAGTGGCGATCGCCTCCAGCACCTTACCATACTCTGGCCAATCCAGAGGACTACTGAGGATTTGCTCCCGAATCCCTTGAGTCATTTGGTGTAATTGAATCTCCCAGTCTTCATTCATGAGATTGGTGGGCGTTTTCTGGGCAGATCGGGAAACCTTTACGCTCATTTGTTGAGTCAACAGAGGATGAGATGGGTGCAAGGACTGTAAAAATTGTTGTCTGATCTCATTCGGGATTGCCACACCCGGTAATACGGGATAACCCTGCCGCAGGAGTTGGCTTAAATCCCAGATGCGATCGCCCACGGATGAGCGGTGTTGATCTTGAATCTCAGTGAGCCAGTAAATCGGATTCATGGGTGCAGGCGATCGCCAAATATCTTCATCTAATTGTAATCACTCTAATGGGTCTTTCCGCTGTTCTAGTTTCCGTGGGGTTAAACCCACCGATCGATCGCTCCTAAATTAGTTCCTGATGAACAGTTGAATTTACTCTCAACACCTCCCTATGCTTAACTTTCTTGATCCCCCTGTTTTTTAGAGACAAATCTACACCGAAAGCATCCATTTTATCTTGTTGTTGGCGATTTATTCTACAGACGAGTTTTCCTCAAAGAAAAGTTACCAAACATGACCTAATATTGCAATCATTAAATAATTGTGACATTATCGTTCTGCTCCCTCAATTTAAGATTAAAGCTTAGAGAAGGTAGTTTTTGATCGGAGTAGCCTCACCCATGAGCAACCTATTCCAGCACCCGATTCATGTGACAAGTGAACAATTGTCCTCATCAAAACCCAATTTCGTTAACCTCCAATTAAACTCCTCAATAGTTCCCCCTTAATTTTTTTGATCCAGAAGGAACTATCCACAACTAGAAGCCATCAAAACCTCTAAAACCAACTCTGAAATCTTCTAGTTGGATGACCGAAAAAAGGGGGAAACTACCGCCTTCTAACCCCAAAAAATCGATCTATCTCACCCCAAGGAGTGAGGATTTATGTTAATCAAAATCAGTCACATCACGTTCAGCTCTCCCATACACTGGGATCTGTTCTATCCGATTCGTCAACGGTTAAACTCCTTAGAGATCAAGCGTCCAGAAATCGCTAGATTGATTGTCAAGCTTATCCCCGCTCAATGTCCCTTTGCCCGAGATATCAAACTGTTTGGACGCACCATCATCCGCATTCCCCCCATGTGCAAGCTCAATCCCCTATACGATGAACTCATGAATCTACGCTTCCGTTGTCTGTGCTTTCTCGCCGACGAGTGTGGTGAAGATATCGAAGCTTATATCTAAACTCTCCTGCCGATCCCCTTCTGAAGAAGAGTACAGACAAGTTTCTGTAACTCCTCTTCAGAGTTCAGGAGCTATGTTACTATCTGAGTGGTTCGATCGAGCTAACCAAAAACTGCGATCGCCGTCAGTGGTGGAGTAGACAGGAGTGTAATAGACCATGTCATCGGGAAACGAAGATGTGAGGGCAGAGGTCAAAGAACCCCATAATTCCCTTAAGCCTATCCGCATTGGAGTCATTGGTGTCGGCCATATGGGTCAACATCATACTCGTGTTTTAAGTTTGCTCAAAGACGTACACCTGATTGGCATATCTGACGTTGACATCGAACGGGGATTAGATACAGCCGGAAAATACCGAGTACGATTCTTCGAGAATTATCACGACCTTTTGCCCCATATCGATGCTGTCTGTATTGCTGTTCCCACCCGTCTTCACCATGAAGTAGGAACAGCCTGTTTAGAAGCAGGAGTCCATGTCCTGATTGAAAAACCCATCGCTGCCAGTATCGAGGAAGCCGAAAATCTAGTCAATCTAGCCGCAGAATGTAACTGTATTCTCCAAGTCGGACATATTGAACGCTTTAACCCCGCTTTCCAGGAACTGAGCAAAGTCCTGAAAACCGAAGAAATTCTTGCCTTAGAAGCTCATCGCATGAGTCCCTATTCTAACCGCGCCAATGATGTGTCGGTGGTTTTGGACTTGATGATCCATGATATCGATTTACTCTTAGAATTAGCGTCTGCCCCCGTCAAAAAGCTCACCGCAAGTGGGAATAGAGCCTCAGATTCTGGATATTTAGATTATGTAACCGCAACTTTGGGCTTTGAGAATGGCATTATTGCGACTCTAACCGCCAGTAAAGTCACTCATTGCAAAATTCGCCGCATCGCCGCCCATTGCAAGAATTCACTCACAGAAGCTGATTTTCTCAATAATGAAATTTTGATCCATCGCCAAACTACAGCCAACTATCGCACCGAATATGGGCAGGTTCTCTATCGTCAGGATGGCTTAATTGAAAAGGTGTATACCAGCAATATTGAACCCCTTCATGCTGAATTAGAACATTTTGTCACCTGTGTACGCGGTGGAGATCAACCCTCGGTAGGCGGTGAGCAAGCACTGAGAGCCTTGCGGTTAGCCAGTTCGATTGAGCATATGGCGCTAGATGGTCAATCTTGGCATAGTTTAGAGTCCCCATCTTCCCATGCTCTGAATTCTTCTATTGTTACCGTTTAGATCGCTGAGAAGCCAGGTTTGTTGAAGAAGCCCGGCTTCTAATTCCATAATGATTAAAGTAGGGGCGGGTTATACCCAAATCTTGTAGACTGACAACTATTGCAAGTAAACCCGCCCTCCCTCACTATGTCTCTACAGTACGCATTTGTAGCAACCATTTAAGGATTTGATATTATATCGCGTGGGTTATCGGTTGAGTGAGGGCGGGTTTAGGAAATCGATCGTTTTTTTCCTAAATTTGGGTATAACCCGCCCCTACAAAATTAATGAATATAGTCAATTGGTAGGGTGGGCAATACCCTAAACCATTTTTAATTTTTATCCCTCTTCTGTCACTCTCCGAAAAGCTTTAGCTTTTCGGAATCGTAGAGTGTAGACAAGGCAAGCGATCGCGCCGTTTTTTCTGAGTAGAAATTATTGAGAGTGTGAAATCGGCCAAAATGCGATCGCAAAACTCTATATCATCCATTGTACCTTGGCTCCAGAAATTTCTAATAATAGGAAAAACCGGAAAGTGACAGAAGCGCTGTATAGTTTTGCCTATGGCTGCAGCAGTCCCACCAGGCGCAGGAAATGTACCTCGCCAGAGTGTTCTCCAACAGCAAGCATCTGGAGATCGGGGGATATGGCGTAGCAAGCAATAGAACCATCTCCCCAAAAACGGGCGATCGCATCTCCCGTCTGCAAATCCCAGATTTTCAGGGAAGTCCCGTGTGAATGTGAAACAGAAATGACCAGCTCTTCACTAGGACTGAGTTCGACAACATGCATCCAGTCGATATAAACAGAGAAGGTATGCTCTAATTGCCCAGTGTGCAGATTCCACACTTTCAAAGTCTCGTCATCTGAAGCAGAAATGACCCGTTCGCCATTTGGGCTGACTGCTACGGTACTCACCCAAGCTCTATGACCGGAGAAAGTATGTTCTAATTCCCCAGTGTGCAGATTCCATACTTTCACGGTGTAGTCGAATGAACCAGAAATGACCCGCTTTCCATCGGGAGTGACGGCGATCGCTCCAACTGGAGCGCGATGACCATAGAAGGTTCTCTCTAACTCTCCAGCGTGTAGATTCCATACTTTTACGGTTCTGTCCCCTGAACTAGAAATTGCTCGTGCCCCATCCGGAGTTATGGCTACAGCCATAACCGAGTCGCTATGATCGGTGAGAGTATGCTCTAACTCCCCTGTATACAGATTCCATACTTTCAAGGTCTTGTCCTCTGAAGCAGAAATCGCTCGCTTCCCATCCGGCGTTATGGTGACAGCATTAACCCAGTCGCTATGACCTGTGAGAGTATGCTCTAACTCCCCTGTATATAGATTCCATACTTTCAGAATCTCGTCATCTGAAACAAAAATTGCTCTCGCCTCATCCGGACTTATGGCTACGGTATCAACCCGGTTGCTATCACCTGTGAAAGTCTTCTCTAACCCCCCAGTTTGCAGATGCCAGACTTTTAGGATTTCGTCGTGTCCTGATGCGGAAATTACCGACTTCCCATCCGGGGTTATGGCGATCGCATAAACCGAGCGTCTAGACCTGGGGAAAGCCTGCTCTAACTCTCCAGGATACAGATGCCACACTTTTAGGGTATGGTCTCTTGAGGCGGAAATAACCCACTTCCCATCTGGGGCGATCGCGATGTCTTCAACTGGAGATCTAAGACTCCAAAGAGTGTGTTGTAACTCTAACTCTCCCGTCTTCAGATTCCACACTTCCAGAGTCTCTAAGTGTGAAGCGGCGATCGCTCGTTCCCCATCCTCAGTTACAGCTACAGCTCTAACCCATTCCCAATGGTCGCAGAAGGTATGCTCTAGCTCCCCGGTGTGCAAATTCCACACTTTCACAGTTTTGTTAAATGAACCTGAGACTGCTTGCTTCCCATCTGGAGTTACAGCTACGGAACTAACCCAGTGGTTATAGCCGGTGAAAGTCTGCTCTAGCTCCCCCGTCTTCAGATTCCACACTTTTAGGGTTTCGTCTGCTGAACCGGAGATTACTCGCTGCCCATCCGGAGTTACAGCTACAGCAATAACCGAGTCTTGATGACCTGTAAGGGTCTGCTCTAACTCCCCCGTCTTCAGATTCCATACCTTTATGGTGCACCCTGAACCAGAAATCGCTCGTTCCCCATCTAGAGTTACGGCTACAGCACTAACCCAGCCTTGATGACCTGTGAGAGTCTGCTCTAACTTGCCTGTCTTTAGGTTCCATACTTTCAGAGTCTTGTCATCTGAACCTGAAATCGCCTGCTCCCCATCCGGGGTTACAGCTACAGCAATAACTGAGCCTTGATGACCTGTGAGAGTCTGCTCTAACTCCCTAGTCTTTAGATTCCACACTTTCAGAGTCTTGTCTTCTGAACCTGAAATTGCTTGCTGCCCATCCGGAGTTAGTGCTACAGCATAAACCGAGTCGCTATGACCTTCCAAGATGCAGACGAGCGCTCCCCCTGGAGGCTTTAAACTAGGAGTCAAGGGACGCAGACCAGGGATTTGACTCTGGTTAGCCTGGGCCAGCAACTGTTGAATCTCTGGATGCTTGAATCCCAGCATCCGTCCCAGGAGTTGCCCCACCAGTTGGCTGCGATCCTCCTGCAACGCATGGGCAGACAGCCGCAGCGCTCCTTGCACCAATTTCAGCACTTTGGCGTTTTCTGCCTCTGCATCGATTAAGTCATAATCCTCAATCAGCGCCTGCACTCCAAATTCTGGATGGTTAATCTTCGCTTCGATAAACTCAAAGTTGGTTAGCAGTTGGCGATACTTTTCCCACTGCTCAGTCTTGGCATATCGATAGGGCAGCCTCCCCAGATACCCCCGTTGAAACGAAGGGGATTTGGCGGCCAGTTTCTCGGTGATCGTCATTTGTGGTACAGTTCCCTCTTCCAGGTAATCAATAATGCGTCGATTCACATCCTGAAAAAGCTGGCGATTTTGTTTTAACGCTGTCTTCTTCTGCAAAAAATTCAAGAAACTGGCACGATCGATACGATAGCAACATTCCCCATCTAGATGAGCCATCTTTAAATATTCCATCCAACAGCTCAAAACCCTGTCCACTTCTGCCCGATCTTGCTCGGCAATTTCGGCAATCATTTCACTGGAAATGGGAGTCCCCACTTCCTTCAAAATAAAGAGAATAATCGCCATCAACTGCTTTACTTCCGACTCCATCCCCATCCACACCCAATGGGTTTGATAATAGTCCTCTAAGCCATTGGGTAACTGGGCTAACTGCAAATCTTTATATTGGCCGTTGGCAAGAGCTGGTAACAGATAGTGCAGATACATAAAATTATTTTCACTTTTCTCTGCTATCTGCACCACAAAATCTTCTGTTGTAAGGTTACGCTCCTCTATCCAATGCTGCAAACCCTCCTGATACTGTGGGTCTTGCAACCATAAATGAATATAGGCTTTAATATCCCTCTCACTGAGCTGCATATACTCCTCTTCCCTCAAGTCCAACTCAAAATAGGGAACACTAGGATCAATATTCAATCGCTTAGTTTTTCGATTATAGGGTCCCCTAGTCAAGAAAATATAAACCTGCTTTGGTAGCCTCATGGGTAAAGATAAAAGGTTGTTACCTAGTTCTTGATTAACTTCATCCAAGGCATCAATAACTAAAATGAGTTTCTCTCCTGGGTGCAGTTTTTGCCTGACTTTTTCTTCTAGCAATCCTTGTAAATCGTATCCCCATGCATCGATCAGTTTATAACGCTCAATCAAATCCTTTGTCATACTTTTCCGAAAGGATTCTGGAGTGTTTCTGTTGTCATTTAAAATATTAAAATAATGGGGATATTGACGCTCGGAGACTAACTTGGCTGCCAGGGCTGTTTTTCCCATACCTTGATTCCCAACGACGGTGAAATATCCTTCAGGATTATCTTGAATAAACCGATCGAATTCCTGAAACACAAATTCACGACCGCAAAAATCTTTAATTTTCTCTTGAATCAGTCCTTCAAATTCGTCTGAATACGGAATGGTGGAACGATCTGGAATGACAGAACTGCATCTTTGACGATATTCTTTTTTCAGAAAATCATGCAATACGATAGTTTTCTTTAAACTTGAAGAGATGAAACAATCATAATCGTCCAAGATATCTTTGAATTTCTTATGAACTTTACTCATTCTCTTCTTAACTGTTTTCAGAGTAATGTTTAGCTCATCAGCAACTATTTCCTCAGCTAAACATTGATCTTCGCTTGGAAGTCGTGCCAGTAAAGTCTTTTCTTGATCGGGAGATAACCCACGCTTGCCAGAGATCTCTTTGATAAATTCTTCCCAAGTTATCGTCATATGGCTTGCCCCCGCGATGTTCTAAGAAACCCGGCTTCTATCTCCACGTCTATGTTACTGCAAAGTTACTGCTAGATTGCTCGGTACGTTAGGCTTCCACTAACGCACCCTACGGGATCGTTTCATCTAAAATGGTGCAATAGATTTTGTTTGTAGTGAGGGCTTGAGCAATCTCTAGCTAGGCTTTTAAGCACTCTTCGTGCTTACTACAAACAAAGCCCTATTTTAGGTGAAACAGTCCACTACGGATGATTTGCTCTCTTCTTAATTAGGGTTGATTAAGCAGACTTGATATTACCCATTACCCCCATACTTTTTAATCGATCCGATAGGCTTTGTGTAACTAATTGGTTGCTAAGGTAATTGAGGTGGATGTGGTCTCGATAAAGGCTATCTAGGTTCTCTTGAGCGTTAAAAATAGGTAAAAAGTCAACATAAGGGATTTGTAGCTCTTCTGTGAGCGCCAACAGCCGCTTTCTGGCTTTCCATTCATAGTCTCTGGGACCGGGTTCTCCGAGTTCGCGCTTGAGGGGAGTCATGGCTAGAAGGACTTGGGC
Source organism: Roseofilum sp. Guam (assembly GCF_017746735.1). NCBI lineage: Bacteria > Bacillati > Cyanobacteriota > Cyanophyceae > Desertifilales > Desertifilaceae > Roseofilum > Roseofilum sp. Guam. The sequence goes on from NZ_JAGHZN010000004.1 coordinate 93,513, forward strand.
CTGATTTTCTTGGGCGTAGCTGTGAATGTCCTGAATGGCTTGTAAATTAAAGCCCACGCGATCGCCTTTTTCGGCTCGAACTTGTGCCATTTCTGAGGGAGACTCATAGGGCAAAACGAAGCGGGTAAAGGCTTCGACGATACCGAGGGGAGGATATTGATTAGGATAAAAGCGATCGCGCCCTACGGGGATGGAAGTCGGTGCAGTGCCAAATAGATCGTCAGTATTAATTAACAGAATAATCGCTTCTGCCCCAAATGTTCCATATTGCCGTAAATAGGCAATCTCATTGCGCGGACACCAGGAATTGGCAGAAATATTCAGCACTTCCACCGGTTTCCCGTTCTCTTCCTTGAGTTTATTACCAATCAGGTTCGAGAGAATTTGCTCTTGATCTGTCCACCATCCGCCATTGGCGATGGAATCTCCCAGCAGTAATATCCGTTGAGTACCCGGTTCTGGTTGCTTGCTAATCTCAGGACTGCGCATCGAATATTGATTAATGGTAATCCGATTTCCAAACCGGCGCGTAGTTTGGGAAGGAGCGAGTAAATAGCCAATCTCTGGATCGACTTTGTAAATTAAGGGTTTCCCCAAACCGAAGAGAGCGCGTAGGGCAACTTCTAAGAAAGTAAAAAGGCCTAGAGCGATCGCGCCAATCAATAATAGAATTTTAATCTGGCCCATGAATTCGGAGTCTCTGCCTGATTTGACTTTTTCTATCCTACTCGATCGCCCTATTGGGTGATGGACACTCAAGCTAGGAACCGTTACCCTAGGGCTGGGTCAGTTTGTTAAACCGTTTACCCTTGTTCTGATGGAGGCTAATCGTCATGTCTGACTTAAATCGCGGCATCATGAAATTCAAAGGAGCTGATAGCCCTGCGGCGATCGCCCTCTCGTCTATTGTTGTGTTAGGTGGGATTGCCCTTTTAATTTGGTGGGGACTACAATCAGCCTATGCTTTGGGCTAATTGAACTGTGCACCCTAGACGTTGTATCTGAGTATCTCTGAACCCGCCGCGATCGTTCTCAACAAGGACTAGAGGCGGGTTTTAATTTATCTTATAGGGCTTCTTTTATGCCGTACAGTAACTTTAGCCTCAGTTCTGTTCTCAAACAATTCCAGTTAACCGATCAAAGGCTTAAATGTTTGCGTGCAGCTCTTCTAAATTAAAATTAGACTGAACCACTTCACCATCCCTAAACCAAATAACGCGGTTGGTGAGTCGAGCCACATCCGGTTCGTGGGTAACCATCACAACCGTCATGCCATTGCGGTTAAGTTGGGTAAAAATATTCATCACTTCTTCAGTCGTTTTAGTGTCTAATGCACCCGTTGGTTCGTCTGCAAGCAAGACAACGGGACGATTGACAATAGCTCTAGCGATCGCCACCCGTTGCTGTTGTCCCCCAGAGAGTTGATTGGGTTTATTTTTCATCCGATTTTCTAAACCCACTTGCTTTAAGGCTTCTGCTGCTCGTTCTTGACGTTCGCGCCCTTTAATTCCAGCATAAACCATGGGCAACATCACATTTTCTAGGGCTGTTAATTGGGCTAATAAATGAAATTGCTGAAATACAAACCCCAGTTTTTGATTGCGAATGCTAGCTAGTTCCTGTTTGGGCAACTGAGCCACATCTGTACCATCTAGATAATAGTGTCCTGTAGTGGGACGGTCTAAACAGCCAATAATATTCATGGCGGTGGATTTTCCAGAGCCGGAAGGCCCCATAATCGAGCAATATTCCCCCGATTTAATCGTCAAACTCACATCAGCGATCGCCTGAACTTCCACATCGCCCATTTTATAGACTTTTGAGATCTGTTCTAAGCGAATAATATCTTTTTTTTCTAATTCCTGATTCATGGATTTTATTTTCTCTATTTAAGCACTACGCAAGGCAACAATAGGATCAAGTTTAGCCGCTTGTCGGGCGGGAAACACACCAAAAAACAAGCCAATGGTTCCGGAAACACCCACGGCTGTGGCAATAGCAAGTAGGGAAACTTCTGCGTCTAAAGCAGTTAAGCTACTAATGACCCAAATGCCACTAATCCCCAATCCCGTGCCAATTAATCCGCCCATAACCGATAAAATAATAGCTTCGATCATAAACTGAATTAAAATATCTTGCTCTGATGCTCCAATCGCCTTTCTTAACCCGATTTCTTGAGTTCGTTCGGTCACAGACACCAGCATAATATTCATAATGCCAATGCCACCCACCAGCAAGGAGATACCAGAAATTGCCGCCAGTAGGATAGTTAAAGCTCCGGTAATACTGCCTAAAATATTCATTAATTCCTTCTGGGAGCGCACCGTAAAATCATCTTCATCGGTAATGTTATGCCGGAACCTGAGCAAGTTTTCAATCTGGAACTTGGCCGCATTCATGCGATCTTCGGTCTCAATGGAAATAGAAATTGAACCCACCTGCGTCCCATAGGGGGAAGTATTCCCGCTAATGCGGTTCGTCAGGGTTGAGAGGGGAATATAGGCTGCCATATCCATGTTATCGCCAAAGGATGAACCCTTGGGTTGCATCACGCCAATAATGCGAAAACTAATCGATTTTAAGCGTATGGTTTCTCCAACTGGATTGCGATTTCCAAATAAGCTGGTCGCTAACTCTGAGCCAATGGCAACCACCGTTTCTCGACGCTTGATATCTAATTCATTCAAAAAGCGACCGTTGGCTATCTCTAAGCTGCGTACCGTAAGGAATTCTGGGGTCGTTCCGGTAATGGAAATGGCCACATTATTTCCTTGGTAACTAATCGTTTCCCTCACGCTTAACCTGGGAGCAACTGCTTCGACTGAGGGGACTTGTTCGGCGATCGCCTCCGCATCCTCTAGGACTAAGGTTTGCGGCGCTACAATACTCTGTCTCTGAGCATTGGGATTTCCAGGTATGACAAATAAAACATTGGGGCCTAAAGAACCGACTTGGTTGGTGACATAGTTTTGGGTTCCTTCACCAATGCCAATCATGGCAATAACAGACGAGTTACCAATAATAATGCCCAGCATGGTTAGGGTGCTTCGCATTTTATTCCCGAGGAGGGTTTTACCCGCAATTTTGATGCTCTCTAGGATATCCATAATCTCTACTTGATCTCTCGATTAATAATTTCATTCAGGGTTTTGCCATCGGGTAATTCCACAAACACGGGTTGACCGGGTTCAATACCCTCTAAAATTTGGATCTGATTGCCTAACAAGGGGCCAATAGTTACGGGTTGAAATTGGGGAAGATCGCCATCCCCAGGTACTAACACCCCAGTTTCTCCCTGATTCGTAATAATAGCCACGGTGGGAACGACTAAGGCATTGGTGAGTTCATCGCCGACAAAAGATAAATCCACATTCATCCCCGACTGGAGCAACTCTAATCCCGTTTCAATTTCTACGCGCACTTGAAATAGGGTGACATCCCGTTCTTTAATAGCTTCCGGGGCAATCAGATGAACGCGACCTTCAAAGGTGCGATCGGGATAGGCATCGGCAATAATTTCTACTTTTTGATTGGGGTAGATTTGACTAATGTCAGCTTCTGGTACTTTGGCTAAAACTTCCAACCCTTGAGCTAAAGCAACAATAGAGGTTGAGGTCGCTGAGTCCGCTGAAGATGCTGCGGTGACTGGAGTAACAAAGGCTCCCGGTTCGGCATATTTCTGCACAATTAACCCAGAAAATGGTGCTTTAACTTCCGTATCTTCAAGTTGTACTTGATAGTATTGCAGATTGGCTTTTCCTTCAGCCAGTTGTGCCTGGGCTTGGGCAATATCTTCAGGGCGAGTACCATTGATTAGGCGGTCTAGGGCAGCTTGGGATTCGGCGACGGTGGCTTTGGCTTCAGCAATGTCTTCAACTCTAGAACCATTTTGCAGGCGCTCCAGACGGCGCTGGGCTTCGATCGCCCCGGCTTGGGTTTGTTCTAGATAAGCTTGGGCGCGACGGCGATCGTCCAGTCGTTGATCCAGTTCATCCCTAGAAATGGCTCCCTCATCAGCAAGGCGTTGATTTCGGTCTGCTCGTTCTTGAGCTAAGTCTAAACGAGATTCGGCTTCAGCGACTAGAGCTTGGGCACGGTTGAGGGAGGCTTGAGCTTCGGCAATGTCTTCCGAACGGCTCCCTGCTTGCAGTTCCGCTAACGTGGCTTGGGTGCGTCTGAGTCTGGCTTGAGCTTCAGCAATATCTTCCGAACGGTTTCCAGCGATCGCCTTATCGAGTTCTGCTTGGGTGCGGGTTAATCTCGCTTGAGCTTGCCGCAGTTGGGCTTCGAGTTCCGCTCTTTCCATGCGGGCGATGGGTTGTCCTTGTTCCACGCGATCGCCTTGTTCCACATAGAGTTCGGCTAATCTCCCTTGCACTTTGGGACTGACATTAACGCGCCGAATCGGTTGCACTACACCACTGGCATTAATGCGAATGGTGAGCGTAGCTGCTTCAGCAGGAATGGTTAAGGAGGCGATCGCCTCCGCTTGAGTCGTAGAACGACCAGTGCTGAGATAGACAATCCCAGTTGCGCTAACTACCGAAACAGCCACCAGTCCCAACAGCCAAGGGAGAGGCTTTTCGAGTTTGGGGTGGATAAGTGGCAATTGCATGATTTGAATATTCCTTAAGAATCAGGACAAGTGAGTTCTGTCAATTGAATTAGGTTCGGGTTGAATAGGCATTAACCCATACTTTTAGGGTAGACTGGTTTCCCCTCTTGTGGGCAAATGAGTCAGACATTTTCCGAACTGGATCGTGGGGGATTTCCCAACTCCGTGATGGAGAATTCACCCATTTTTCTAACCTAGAGCTTGTAGGAGTTAAGGTCTAAGGCTTGAAGCGGTATGCCACAGAAGAGAGAATCGTTGTATATGGTATAATCCGAACGCTATCAAGTTTATGTTGTTTTTTTGATCGTCCAGATGAACCGAAATCTACTGTTTCAGGGAGTATCTCTAACCGCCGCTTTATCTATATTTACAATTGGGATTACTCAATCTTTCGCTCAAGGTTCAGAGGGTGAACATCATCATCGATCAGAGGATGAACATCACCATCAAGGAGGTCATTCCCATGGACGGATCGAAATCACTCCAGGACAACCCATTCCCCAGGTAAATTTAATTGTTCATCCAGATCCAAAAGCGGGTTGGAATCTAGAAATTCAAGTGGAGAATTTCCAATTTGCTCCCCATCATGTTAATCAACCTCACCAACCCGGAGTAGGTCACGCCCATTTATTCATTAATGGAGAAAAAATAACCCGAATTTACGGATCGTGGTACTATCTAAAGGAACTCCCCCCCGGCAATCATGAAGTGACTGTGGTTTTGAGTAGCAACAATCATGACGATTTTGTCTTTCAAGGCCAATTGATCCAGGACACAGAAATGATTAATCATTAATTCTGTACTTGTAGAGTGCAACAACCGTTGAACCTGAGAATGCACAGAGCGAGTTAGAAAGAGATTTTCGACGCAACATCTTTCTGGGCGATTTTTGAAAATTAAAGTTTTCTCAAGAAGCCTACGGCCTAGAATAAAGAGAAGCGACCCAGCCGAAGTGCAAAGGAAGATTGTTTCATGACTCAAAGTACGGAAAAAATTATCTTACCGCCTCCTTTCCCGGACCATACGCAACTGCCAGAGGAGGATGGTACATTTGTGAAAAACTTTCAGGAGCATCCCCAGAGTATTCTACTGACTGACTCTATTGGGCCGATTTTAGAACAGCAACATCCAGATGGGCAATATGCGATCGGTCAAGATAGTGGCATTTATTGGCGAGAAACGCAACCGCCCCAAGATGGTGCAGAAGCGCCAGATTGGTTTTATGTGCCCAATGTCCCTCCAGATATCGATGGAGAATATCGTCGTTCTTATGTCCTCTGGCGGGAATTAATCGCCCCACTTATTGCTCTGGAATTAGCCAGTGGTAATGGGAACGAGGAAAGAGACACAACGGCTTTATCCCAACAGAATTTAGAGGAGAAAAAACGACCGGGAAAATTTTGGGTGTATGAGAATATTATCCGGATTCCCTATTATGGGATTTATGTGATTCAAACGGGAGAATTAGAGGTGTATAACCTTATTCGTGGCTCTTACGAGCGCATGAGTCCGAATGAGAGAGGACATTATCCGATTGAGCGATTGGGAGTAGAGTTGGGCTTATGGCAAGGAAACTATCAGAATCAGCACCAACTCTGGTTGAGATGGTGGGATAGTGAAGGGAATTTGTTACTGACGGGATGGGAACAAAGTGCCCTAGAACAGATGCGGACTGAACAAGCAAATTCTCGCGCCGAGCAAGCCGAATCAGTTGCCCAAACTGAGCGGGAACGTGCTCAGGAAGCGGAGTCTCGCGCCCAGGAAGCTGAATCGGTTGCTCAAACTGAGCGAGAACGCGCGCAAGAAGCGGAGTCTCGCGCCGAGCAAGCTGAACAAGCTCAACAGGGAGCGATTTCTCGTTTATTAGCGATGGGACTGAGTGCAGAGCAAGTGGCTGAAGCACTTAATTTGAGTGTAGAACAAGTGCAGTCAATTCAAAACTAATATCTTGTACCTGTAGGGGTCAACGGCTGTTGACCCCTATAATACTGATTACACCGTTTGATTGACTCTAAAGCGGGTTTAGGCTTGCTATACAGCACTTGGTGCTGTTATGGAGTACGCTATTCAATCCCTAAAGCCATGTACCACAATCCTATTCCCTATTCCCTAGCGCAAAGTGCTATATCTTTCGAGATACAATGGTACGAACTTTATTGAGAAGGGGACAAGATAAAGTTTTGTGAAGAAATAGCGACAATTACTTATTGAAGTTCTCTGATTTAATGAAGATTCAAGAATTACGATTGTTCTTGAAGAATTATTGCATTAGCGTTAAACCTAACCGCTTCAGTTTTACGCTTAATCTTAGTCGAAATCCTACCCCAACGGAGATAACCTATGAAGCTTGCTTACTGGATGTATGCTGGCCCGGCTCATATTGGCACCCTTCGTATTGCCAGTTCGTTTAAGAATGTCCATGCCATTATGCACGCTCCCCTTGGCGATGACTATTTTAACGTGATGCGATCAATGTTAGAGCGAGAGCGGGACTATACTCCAGTCACAGCTAGTGTAGTCGATCGCCATGTGTTGGCCAGAGGCTCTCAGGAAAAAGTGGTTAATAATATTGTTCGTAAGGATAAGGAAGAGCGCCCAGACTTGATTGTTCTGACTCCGACTTGCACCTCTAGCATTCTGCAAGAAGATTTAGAGAACTTTGTAGAGCGCGCCACGCTAGATGCACAAGCGGATGTGATGCTGGCGGATGTGAACCATTATCGGGTAAATGAGTTGCAAGCGAGCGATCGCACTCTCCAGCAGGTTGTCCAATTTTACCTCAACAAAGCCAAAAAACAGGGAACGCTGCCGGAAGGCAAAACGGAGAAGCCTTCAGTGAATATCCTGGGGCTAACGACTCTTGGGTTCCATAACCAACATGATTGTACGGAGTTAAAGCGCTTGATGGCCGACTTGGGAATTGAAGTTAATGAAGTAATTCCTGAAGGTGCATCGGTTCATAACCTCAAGAATCTAACTCGCGCTTGGTTTAATTTAGCCCCCTATCGGGAAGTGGGGTTAATGACGGCTGAGTATCTGCAATCTGAGTTTGGAATGCCTTATGTGGATATTACGCCCATGGGAGTCGTGGAAACGGCTCGCTGTATCCGTAAAATCCAGCAAATTCTGAACGAGCAAGGGGCTGATGTGGACTATGAAGAGTTTATTGAACATCAGACCCTGTATGTTTCCCAAGCGGCTTGGTTTTCTCGCTCCATCGACTGTCAGAATTTAACCGGTAAAAAAGTGGTCGTCTTTGGCGATAATACCCATGCTGCGGCGATGACCAAAATTTTAGCACGGGAAATGGGCGTGCATGTGGTTTGGGCGGGAACCTATTGCAAATATGACCAAGATTGGTTCCGGGAACAGGTGAGTGAATATTGTGATGAAGTGATTATCAGCGAGGATAATGGGGAGATTGGGGATGCGATCGCGCGGGTGGAACCTGCGGCTATTTTTGGCACACAGATGGAGCGGCATGTGGGTAAACGCTTAAATATTCCCTGTGGCGTTATTGCGGCTCCGATTCATATTCAAAATTTCCCCATTGGCTATAAACCGTTTATGGGCTATGAAGGAACGAATCAAATTGCCGATTTGGTCTACAATTCCTTTACGCTGGGGATGGAAGACCACTTGCTGGAAATCTTTGGCGGTCATGATACGAAAGAAGTGATTCACAAGGGGATTTCTGCCGATTCCGATCTCAACTGGACAAAAGAGGCAAAAGCTGAACTGAACAAGGTTCCGGGCTTTGTGCGCGGTAAGGTGAAACGGAATACGGAGAAATTTGCCCGCGATCGCGGTTTAGATCAAATTACGATTGAAGTGATGTACGCTGCCAAAGAAGCAGTGGGCGCATAATAAAAGATTAGGGGGAAAATGGATTATTCCCCTCCTAAGATTATCCCTCGATAGTCCCTTGCCTATCAAGGATGGATTATTAAACAGAAATGGTATGACCAGTGCCCACCGGTATCATCTGCTCTCCAGTTAAACTAAAGGCGCGAGTTTCTGTAATTTTCACCTGTACCAATTGACCTTTGAGTTGGTCAATATCTCCGGGAAAGAACGTTAAACGGTTGCCATCGGTGCGTCCCATGACTTGGGTTTGATCCTTGGGATTTTGGTCTTCAACTAGGACGGTTTCCATGCGGCCGAGATAGCGCTGCGATCGCTCCTGTGCTTTAATGGCAACTAGATGATTCAGTCGTTGTAGGCGATCGCTCTTCACTTCTTCGCTTAACTGATCTTCCCATACTGCTGCCTCCGTACCCGGTCTGGGAGAATAGGCTGCTGTATTTAATTGGTCGAAAGCAATATCATCAACCAACTCTAGGGTATGCTCAAATTGCTCCTCTGTTTCTCCTGGAAATCCCACAATGGCATCCGCACTAATCGACGCATCCGGCATATAGTCGCGAATCTTATTAATAATACGCCGATAGCGCTGATGGGTATACCCGCGCCGCATTGCCTTGAGAACATCATTATCCCCAGACTGAAAGGGAATGTGAAAATGCTTACAGACCTTCGGCAATTCTGCACAAGCACGAATTAACCGCTCCGTAAAATAGCGGGGGTGACTGGTAGCAAACCGAAGACGCTCAATCCCTTCCACATCATGGACAAAATAGAGCAAATCTGTAAATGTATTCTCCCGTCGGCCTTCGAGGGTGATTCCGGGCAAATCGCGACCATAAGCGTCAATATTCTGACCCAATAGAGTCACTTCCTGATATCCCTGTTGGCCCAACTGTTCCATTTCTTCCCGAATAGCCTGGGGAGTCCGAGATTGTTCCACTCCTCTCACTCCCGGAACCACGCAATAGGAACAGCGTTCATTACAGCCATAAATCACATTCACCCAAGCCGTAATCTTACTATCACGCCGGGGTTTAGTGATATCTTCCATAATGTGAACCGGTTCCGTCGCCACCACTTGGTTCCCTTCTAGGACTTGCTCCAACAAATCCCCCAAGCGGTTCGCATGTTGGGGCCCCATGACCAAATCGAGTTCCGGAACCCGACGCAAGAGTGCTTCCCCTTCCTGCTGGGCCACACATCCAGCCACAATCAAGGTTAAATTTGGGTTTTCCTGTTTGCGTTTGGCTTGTCTTCCTAGATACGAATAGACTTTTTGCTCGGCGTTATCACGAATGGTACAGGTATTGTAGAGAATTAAATCTGCTTGATAAGGGTCTTCCACGGATTCAAAGCCGATATCGTCTAGAATGCCAGCCATCCGCTCCGAGTCGGCTTTGTTCATTTGGCATCCAAAGGTAGTAATGTGATAACGACGGTGGGTCATAAGGTTTTAGCGTTGATAGTCAAGTACCATTTTTAATTTTACCAAAAAATTGGGTTTAAAGCCTCGCCCTTTAGCGGAGCGGAGGGCGACTTTTTGAATATTGAGAGAAAAACCAAAAAGTTGTGATAAAATCATCTCATGAAAGCTCGTTATAAATATCGAATCTACCCAAATCAGCCACAAAAAACAGCCTTTTCTCAACTATTTGGCTGTGTCAGAGTCGTGTGGAATGATGCACTGGCTTTCTGTATAGAACAACATAAAAAAGGAGAGAAGAAGCCCAAGAACGGAGAACTTCAGAAACAGTTCATCACTCAGGCTAAGAAGACCGAAGAAAAAGAATGGCTAGGAGAAGTATCTGCAATTCCCCTGCAACAGTCTCTTAATGATTTGAATCAAGCCTACAGCAACTTTTTCAAGTCCTGCCAAGGAGAACGTAAAGGTCAAAAAATCAGACCTCCACGATTCAAAAAGCGAAAATCGAAGCAGTCAGCACGGTTCACTCGTGGGGGATTTAAGGTTCACCAACATAATGTTTATCTCGCGAAAATCGGCAAGGTAAAAATTGTTTGGAGTCAAGAATTACCCTCAGAGCCTTCATCAGTGACAATGGTTAAAGATAGTCCTGACAGGTATTTCCTCAGTTTCGTGGTGGAGATCGTACCCGACCCCCTACCCAAGACCGAGAAGAGTTGCGGCATTGACTTGGGTATCACCGATTTTGCAACTTTCGATAATGGCGAAAAGGTCAAAGCACCGAAGCCGTTAAAGAAGAATTTAAAGCGTCTGAGAAAGCTGCAACGCCAACTTTCAAGGAAGCAAAAAGGCAGCAAACGGCGTGAAGCCGCTCGCAGGAAGGTTGCCAAACTGCACGCCAAAATAAAAGACGTTCGTACAGACTTCTTGCACAAACTATCAACCAGAATAATACGAGAAAACCAATCCGTTGCACTGGAAGATTTGAACGTTTCTGGTATGGTCAAAAATCGCAAACTATCCCGCGCTATCAGTGACTTGGGATGGCGAGAATTCAGAACCATGCTGGATAATAAAGCCGATAAATACGGTCGCGAATTTCGCGTTATCGACCGATGGGAACCTACAAGTCAAACCTGTTCGTGTTGTGGTGAGAAGGGAGGTAAGAAAGAGCTTTCTATCCGCGAATGGACTTGTCTTTGGTGTGGCGAAACCCACGATCGGGACGTGAATGCGGCGAAAAATATCAAAGTCGCGGGGGGACACCCCGAGACTGTAAACGGACGTGGAGGAAAGGGTAAGACTGTCTCTAAGACAGCACTATCGCGTGAAGCGTCAACCGCTCCTAGATATGAGCAGTTATCGCTATTCTAGGGAATCTCCCCCCTTTAGCGGAGCGGAGGGGGGAGAGGATGTCAAAGTTTTAAATTTTTAATTGATATGACTCTTCCGAATTGGATTACGTTTTCTCGCTTGCTGGGGGTTCCGTTTCTGCTCTATGGGTTGCTCGAACCGACGGTAGAGTATCGCTGGTTTTGTTTGGCGGTGTTTTTGGTAGCTGCGGGAACGGACTGGTTAGATGGCTATTTGGCCAGGCGCTTAAATCAAGTCAGCGAGATGGGTAAGTTTTTAGACCCTTTGGTGGATAAGCTGTTGGTGTTAGCGCCGTTGTTATCTTTGGTGGAGTTGGGGGAAGTCCCAGCTTGGGGAGTATTTCTAGTTTTAGCGCGGGAATTGGCGATCGCCGGATGGCGAGTCAATCAAACCACTGTTTCTGGTGCGAATATCTGGGGCAAGCTGAAAACGGTAGTGCAAATTGCTGCTATTGCTTTCTTAATTGCCCCAACTCCAGTTTCTTGGACTCTGCCCATCTTAATCCTCTTTTGGAGTGCTGTTGCCTTAACCTGGATTTCAGGATTGATTTATATTTGGCCTCAACCTTCAAATGAGTGAAAAAGATCGGTCACCTGTGAAAAAACTTGTTCGGCGAATTGGCGATCGCTCTCTTGGGTTTCTTGTTTTGCCCTAAAAGTGTCTCGAACGGCGATCGTTTGGTAACTTGAAGTGCTTCTGTTATTTAAAAATACCAATAAGTTATCACTGTTGATTGCAGGTCCGATCTTATATCAATAGTTTTACTGGATAAAATATGAGGTATTATCTAAAAAAAATAACGCTTCTGCCAACTAGGTATCTTCTCTTCGATCTGAGTAAAGGTAATAAAAATCAAAACTTACTTCTAGTGAATACTTTGCCAGTTTTTCAATCATATCTCTTTCAAAATAAAGATCAGGATAGCTGACTCTAAAGTAACCCACTAGCTCCATACAAGCCTCGAATTCTTGAGAGATATTTTGAAAGGCTTCAGAATTCTGCTCTAATTGTATCAATACATCACTAACATGAGTCTCTAATTCTTCTTTACGATCTAACCTAGAATAGAGTGACCAACGACTGAACTTACGCTCAAGATGAGTTTTAGGGTTAATATCTCCCTTAGACCAGCAACGCGTTGGTGCAATGCCTACACGCCTGGTTATTTCATCTGGGTTAAACGATCCTGTAATCGTGAAGTACGCATAATGCTCATTCTCATCCATAATCAAGTTTTGATAACAATTATTGTTCATCCTTAATTATATTGATTCAAACGAACCTTCACAAACTCTAGTGATAGGATTTCTCACTTTTGCCCTAAAATCAGAGACGCACTCTCTGCTGCGAACGATCATGGCTGCACCTTCTGACTGTCCGTTTTCCCCCCAAGATATTGCCTCTGAGGGGCTGAAACCCTCGGAATATGAGGAAATTGTCCAACGCCTCGGTAGACACCCCAACAAGGCGGAATTGGGGATGTTTGGGGTGATGTGGTCGGAGCATTGTTGCTACAAAAACTCCCGGCCGCTGCTGAGTCAGTTTCCGACAAAAGGCGATCGCATCCTCGTCGGTCCTGGAGAAAACGCTGGAGTCGTCGATCTCGGTGATGGACTGCGATTAGCGTTTAAAATTGAGTCCCATAATCATCCCTCGGCGATCGAACCCTTTCAAGGGGCAGCCACTGGAGTTGGGGGTATCCTCCGCGACATCTTTACCATGGGCGCTCGCCCCATTGCTGTCCTCAACTCCCTGCGGTTTGGTTCCCTAGAAGATACCCGAAATCGCCGTATTTTTACGGGTGTTGTCGATGGTATTGCCCATTATGGGAACAGCGTAGGCGTACCGACTGTGGGTGGTGAAGTCTATTTTGACCCTGCTTATACCGGGAATCCCTTGGTGAATGTCATGGCACTGGGCTTGATGGAAACCCCAGAAATTGTTAAATCAGGAGCTTCTGGTACGGGGAACCCAGTTCTCTACGTGGGTTCCACCACGGGGCGCGATGGCATGGGAGGGGCAAGTTTTGCCAGTGCTGAACTCAGTGAAAGCTCCATGGACGATCGCCCCGCAGTACAAGTGGGCGATCCATTCCTAGAAAAATCCCTAATTGAAGCCTGTCTGGAAGCCTTCAAAACCGGTGCAGTGGTTGCCGCTCAGGATATGGGAGCCGCCGGAATTACCTGTTCCACCTCAGAAATGGCGGCGAAAGGCGGTGTTGGAATTGAGCTGGATCTGGACAAAATTCCGGTGCGCGAAACCGGCATGGTTCCCTACGAGTATTTACTGTCGGAATCCCAGGAGCGGATGTTATTTGTGGCATACAAGGGGCGGGAGCAGGAGTTGATCGACATTTTCCACCGTTGGGGACTGCAAGCTGTGGTTGCGGGAGAAGTGATTGATGAACCGATTGTGCGGATTCTGTTTGAAGGGCAAACGGCGGCGGAAATTACGGCTACGGCTTTGTCGGATAATACGCCCATTTACCACCATGAATTGATGAGCGAGCCGCCGGAATATGCCCAGACTGCCTGGCAATGGACGGAGGCTCAACTGCCGGAGTGTGGGGCGGAAGGGATTGAAATCGGGGGCGAGTTCAAGTCCTGGAAAGATTGCCTGCTGGAGCTTTTGGATACACCGACGATCGCCTCTAAGCAATGGGTCTATCGCCAATATGACCATCAGGTACAGAATAACACGGTGGTTTTTCCGGGAGGTGCAGATGCCTCGATTGTTCGGCTGCGTCCCGTGAATGACAGCGCTGAACCTCAACCGTTGCCCCCTGTGCAGTCTGGTGTTGCTGCTACCGTCGATTGTAACTCGCGCTACGTCTATCTCAACCCCTACGAAGGAGCAAAAGCGACTGTTGCAGAAGCGGCACGAAATCTAAGCTGTGTGGGGGCAGAACCCATTGCCGTCACCGATAATCTGAATTTTGGCTCTCCCGAAAAACCCATCGGTTATTGGCAACTGGCTGAAGCCTGTCGAGGACTCTCGGAAGCCTGTGGGGAATTCTCGACTCCAGTAACTGGGGGGAATGTGTCCCTGTATAACGAGACTCTCGATAGCGACGGAAATCCACAACCGATTTATCCCACACCTGTAGTGGGAATGGTGGGGTTAGTGCCTGATTTATCGAGCATTTGCGGTCAAGGATGGCAACAAGACGGCGATCGCATCTACTTATTAGGTTCAGGTGTCAATCCGACCTTGGGCGGCTCCGAATATCTCGCTAGTTTGCACCACACTGTCGCTGGACAACCGCCAACCGTGGATTTTGACTTGGAACGCCGAGTCCAAGCTGCCTGTCGCCATGGCATTCGTCAGGGATGGGTAAACTCAGCCCATGATTGCGCCGAAGGGGGGTTAGCGGTTGCCCTGGCAGAATCGTGTATTGCGGGAGGCTTAGGAGCGCAGATTGAGTTTCACTCAGGTGAGCAACGCCTGGATCTGAGTTGGTTTGGGGAAGGATTAGCTCGAATTGTGGTATCCGTTGCGCCAGAGTATATGGAGACTTGGGAAGCCTATCTTCAAGAACAACTGCCCCATCAATGGCAGAGTCTGGGAACAGTGCAAGCAGAGAGCCTAGAGATTAAGAGCATTTTAACGGCTACGGTCTCCGAAATGGGAGATCGCCACCAACAAGCTATCCCCCGTCGTCTGCACGTTTGAGGGAATGGGAAATAGGGAGTCTGTGTACCCCCTCATCGTCCAATCTCTTCCATCAGGAAATCAGATTAAATGCTTTATGGCAATTTGTTAAGAAAACCTTAAAATAAAATTAGCTAGGCCAGGGTTAAATCCTGATGTAGGGGCGAAAAATTTTTCGCCCCTACATATTGTGTCAAACCAAGCACTTATTCCCTGTTGCCTATTGCCCATTGCCTATTGCCCATTGCCTATTGCCCATTGCCTTTCCCCATTCCCTCTTGCCTTTTCAATCTAAGCTACCCTAAATTCAGACAAACAAAACTAACAACGTGATACCGCATACTACCCCCATCGAACCTATGGAGCTTGATGTTTTGAATCCCAATCATGCTGATAAACCCCAGGAAGCTTGTGGTGTGTTTGGCGTATACGCCCCCTCAGAAGAGGTGGCCAAACTCACCTATTTTGGTCTTTATGCCCTCCAACATCGGGGACAAGAATCCGCAGGCATTGCTACCTTTAGCAATAGACAAGTGAATCACCATAAAGATATGGGTTTAGTCTCCCAAGTCTTTAATGAATCAATCCTCAATCGTTTAGTGGGGGAAAGCGCGGTAGGTCATGTCCGCTATTCCACAACTGGCTCCTCACGGGCGGCTAATGCCCAACCGGCGATCGTCGAGACTCGGCTAGGGTCTCTAGCTCTAGCACACAATGGAAATATTGTCAATGTTGTGGAACTGCGGGAAAAACTGACCCAAAACGATCATACGTTTTTGACCACAACAGACTCAGAAATGATTGCCTTGGCCATGGCCACAGAAGTAGATCGAGGTAAAGATTGGTTAGATGGGGCGATCTCGGCGTTTAACTATTGCCAAGGGGCTTATAGTTTAGTCATTGGCACGCCAGACGGCATTATGGGAGTCCGCGACCCCCATGGTATCCGGCCCCTGGTGATTGGCACATTGGGACAAAATCCCTGTCGGTATGTATTGGCCTCAGAAACTTGTGCCCTAGATATTATTGG
This sequence comes from Roseofilum sp. Guam, assembly GCF_017746735.1. Lineage (NCBI taxonomy): Bacteria > Bacillati > Cyanobacteriota > Cyanophyceae > Desertifilales > Desertifilaceae > Roseofilum > Roseofilum sp. Guam. Next base: position 109,473 of record NZ_JAGHZN010000004.1, read on the forward strand.
CGCGGAATATTTGCGGGATGTCGAACCTGGTGAACTGGTTTGGATCACCGAAGAAGGGTTAGCCTCCTTCCATTGGGCCCAAAAACCCCAACCCAAACTCTGTATCTTCGAGATGATTTACTTCTCTCGTCCCGATAGTGTAGTCGAGGAAGAGACCATCTATACCTATCGCAAACGGTTGGGTCATTATTTAGCCAAAGAGTCCTTTACAGATGCCGATTTAGTAATTGGTGTACCCGATTCAGGAATTCCAGCGGCGATCGGATTTTCGGAAGTTTCCGGTATTCCCTTTGCCGAAGGGTTAATTAAAAACCGGTATGTGGGTCGCACATTTATTCAACCCACCCAAGCGATGCGCGAATCTGGGATTCGCATGAAACTTAACCCCCTCAAAGATGTCCTCTCTGGAAAACGGATTATTTTAGTCGATGACTCTATTGTGCGGGGAACCACCAGTAAGAAACTGGTCAAAGCTATCCGCGATGCAGGAGCGACAGAAGTTCATATGCGAATTTCCTCCCCTCCCGTCACTCATCCCTGTTTCTATGGCATTGACACCGACAATCAAGATCAACTCATTGCCGCAACTAAATCTGTAGATGACATTTGCCAACAAATTGGTGTAGATTCTTTAGCTTACCTGAGTTGGGAAGCCATGCATCACGCCACAGGAGATCATCAAAGTAACTTCTGTTCTGCTTGTTTCACTGGCAATTATCCCATCGCCATCCCTGAACCTCTGAAACGCTCCAAACTCATGCTCGAAACCAGTCCTTCCTAATGGGCTAGGGTGCGTTATTTTCACAAATAATGCACCCTAATTTTACGGGGAAATTCACGGATATCATCCCCCATAATTCATGAAAACGATTTTACAAAGTTTTACACTGCAACTCTTGCTAAACCTAAAAAATTGAATAAGATAGAAGGCACATCAAAGTGTTAATCGATTCATTAACCACCATGAAGGCTTTACCGAAATTTGTGAGTAAAAACCTAGCCCAAATTCCACTACAGACGGTTTTAGTGCTTCCTTTTGTGATTCAACTTTGTACTACTGTTGGTCTAATAGGTTATCTTTCCTATCGCAATGGTCAGAAAGCAGTCAACAATCTTGCCACACAGTTACAAAGTGAAATTACAAATCGAATTGAACAGCATTTAGAGCATTATAGAGAGACTCCTATTCTAATCAATACAATAAATGAAGATGCAATAAAACTGGGAAAATTGAGCTTAGATGACGTAGAATCGATGGCTCGTTTTTTTTGGCAAGAACATAAATGGGTAAGCACAGCCAGTAATATTTGCATGGGAATAGAATTGGGAGGACGCTATGCTGGAGCCATTTTAGATAAAGATGGTTTAGTTAAAATAGATATCTTAGATCCAGCGATCGATCCTCATGTTAAACGCTATATTCTCAATCCCGATACCAATCAACTTGAACTAGAAGGTCTCAACAACCTAGGTTACGACCCTCGAGCCAGACCTTGGTACCAAGATGCCGTAGCCGCAGGACAATCCATTTGGAGTCAAATTTACATTACCAAACATGATGCAGAGTTGGTCATTGCCAATAGTGTTCCCATCTACGATCAGCAGAACCAATTGTTAGGAGTTTTATCGGTTAACACGGTCCTCAGACAAGTCAACGATTTCCTCCAAGAATTAGAAGTGGGTAAAACGGGAGAAACATTCATCATTGAAGCTGATGGTATGTTAGTGTCCAGCTCTACAACCGAAAAACCCTTTAAGTTAGTTGATGGAGAGCAAACTAGAATTTCGGGAACTGAAAGTCAGAATGCATTGGTTCAAGCAACTGCTGCATACTTGGAAGAATATCTGACAACAAATACCATTAATATGTCCCAACAACTGGAATTCCAGTTTGAGAATGAACGGCACTTTGTGAAGGTCAGTCGTCTTCAGGATGAGCAAGGTTTAGATTGGCTGATTGTAGTGACCATCCCAGAAGCAGATTTTATAGAACAAATTAAGAAAAATAACCTCTATACATTGGGACTGAGTATTGCCGCTCTATTGGCGAGCTTACTGACGGGTTTAATTACGGCTCGTTGGGTCACTGAACCCATTTTATCTCTCAAAGAGGCAGCCCAAGCTTTGTCCGAAGGAAAATTTAATGAACCCGTTAATATTGACCGGAAAGATGAATTGGGAGTTTTGGGACGAGCGTTTAATAATATGGCAGCTCAATTGAAAGCATCTTATGCCAATTTAGAAGCTTCTGAAAAGCGGGTTAAACAAATTTTAGAAGCGGTTCCAGTTGGTATTGCACTGCATGAAGTGAGTGGTCAAGTCTCCTATTTTAATCGCAGAGGAAAACAAATCCTAAATCAAGATGAGGACTTGAGTGCAGAGACCACAGAACGTTCTGAAGAAAATCAGATTTATCTAGCCGGAACGGATCTCCCCTGTCCACAGGAAAAACTGCCAGCTATGTTAGCTTTGCAAGGAGAAACTGTTTATATCGACGATCTCGAACTACATCAGAGCGATCAAGTGATTCCCATTGAGGTTTGGGCGACTCCCATTTTTGATGAAGAAGGACAGATAATTTATGCAATTACAGCATTCCAGGATATTAGGGATCGAAAACAAGCAGAATTAGAACGGAAGCGTTTTATTCAAGAGTTAGAGATTAAAAATAAAGAATTACATCGACTTGACCAAATTAAAAATGATTTCTTAGCTAATACGTCTCATGAATTGCGAACTCCTCTCAATGGAATTATTGGAATTGCGGAATCTTTAATGGGGAATCCCAATAATTCCCTGTCCACAACAACCCATGAAAATTTATCTTTAATTGTAGCGAGTGGCAGACGACTGGCGAACTTGATTAATGATATTTTGGATTTTTCAAAGCTCAGGTACAAAGAGATAAAGTTACAAGTTAAGCCAGTGAGTTTGGGTGTAATCACTGAAGTCATACTTGCTATTAGTCAAACCTTAATTATTCACAAAGATATAAAGCTAATTAATGAAATTTCTTGGGATCTTCCTCTGGTAGATGCGGATGAAAATCGATTGCAACAAATCATGCATAATCTGATTGGTAATGCGATCAAGTTTACGGATACAGGTGAAATTAAAGTCTCAGCAGAAGTCGATCAAAATTCCATCGATCGCGCCCAGGTCGTGGTAACGGTTAGTGATACGGGTATCGGTATTCCAGCAGATAAATTAGACCGAATTTTTGAATCTTTTGAGCAAGCAGATAGCTCAACCGATAGACAATATAGCGGTACAGGTTTAGGACTAGCTATTACTAAGAAATTAGTAGAGTTACATGGAGGTGAGATTAGGGTTCAATCAGAAGTGGGGGTAGGCTCTCAATTTAAGTTTACTTTGCCGATTTCTGCACAACAAGAGAGTTCCGAGCGATCTCAGATACAGGCAGTCAGCTCTTTAGCTGTAGTCAATCCAAAGATATCCTTAGCCACCGATCAAGATCAACCGGACTTAGAACTTTCAGCTCGGGGAAATAACTGGACGATTTTAGTGGTGGATGATGAACCGGTAAATTTGCAGGTTCTGGTGAATTATCTTAGCCCGTATAGTTATCGCGTGATTCAAGCAAATAATGGACAACAAGCTCTCGATCTGATCAACTCAGAGAATAAACCTGATTTGATGTTACTGGATGTGATGATGCCTCGGATGACCGGATATGAAGTTTGTGAAAAACTGAGGGAAACCTATGGTTTGGATGAGTTGCCTATTTTGCTGCTAACAGCTAAAAATCAAATCACGGATGTTGTTACCGGTTTGGAAGCTGGGGCAAATGATTATTTAACTAAGCCCATACACCAAAAAGAACTTTTGGCTAGGATTAGAACTCAAATTCAGTTATGCCAACTCGAAACCCTGCGCGTCTTATCTGATGAATATAGAAAAAAAGCAGAAGAATTAGAAGATACACTCCAAGAATTGAGGCAAACACAGGCTCAACTGATTCAAACCGAAAAGATGTCGAGCTTAGGAAAGTTGGTTGCTGGGATTGCTCATGAAATTAACAATCCAGCTAATTTTATTATGGGGAATCTCAATTGCACTCAAGAATATGTGGATGACTTGATGGATTTGATTGGTTTATATCAGGATAACTGTCGGAATTCCAGTCCAGAAATCTTACAGCGATCGGAGGAGATCGATCTGGATTTCATGAAAAAAGATTTCCCAGATGTGATTAAGTCCATGAAGTATGGAATTAATCGAATTGGTAATATTGTCAAGTCTTTGAAGGATTTTTCTCACTTGGATCAGTCAAACCAAAAACAGGTTGATATCCATGAAGGGCTGGATAGCACGTTGGTTATGGTTGAAAATAGATTGAATGGAATTCAGGTGATTAAAAAATACGCTAAATTGCCTTTTGTTGAGTGTTATCCCGGTTTGTTAAACCAAGTCTTCCTAAATTTACTTAATAATGCTCTTGATGCGTTAGAAGGTTATGGTGAAGTTCCCCGAATTACAATTGAAACTCAAGGTTTAGCTCAGGGTAAAATCCGAATTCGGATTGCTGATAATGGGCTGGGGATTGCTCCGGAGAACATGAAGCGAATATTTGATCCATTTTTTACAACTAAAGAGGTCGGATCGGGGACGGGTTTGGGTTTATCCACCAGTTATTCCATTATTGTGGATCAACATGGTGGTCAATTGTCTTGTGAATCAGAATTGGGGAAAGGAACTGTGTTTATGATTGAGATTCCGGAAAAATTGAGTGAATAAAGATGCTTGGGGGGAGTTGTATAATGTCAGATCGCATAACTTACGGACTTGGGAGCAGCCGTTATGGGTGAGTCGTTACCCACGAAGAAAGCAAAACCCCCTCAACTGGCGATCGCCTCAACGATCTGCTTAGTTTGGCTCATGACTATGGGCATCATTGCCACGATTTGGAACTTGGGCGAGATCGGTTTGGTGGATGAAACTGAACCTCTGTTTGCCGAAGCAGCCCGGCAAATGACGGTGACGGGAGATTGGATTACCCCCTATTTTAATGGCGAAACTCGGTTTGATAAGCCGCCCCTGATCTATTGGGCGATCGCCCTCTGTTATCAGGCGATTGGCGTGAACTCTTGGGCAGTGCGCCTACCTTCGGCTCTAGCTGCGATATTCCTGGGTTGGTTTGGATTTTACACCCTGCGCCGCTTTGGAGGCTCCCCAGGACAAACCCAACCCTTTGCGATCGCCGGTTGCATTGGTGGAACGGCGATCGTGATGAATGTGCAAACCATTGCCTGGGCGAGGATGGGAGTCTCGGACATGCTCCTGAGTGCCGGCATTGGTTCTGCCCTCTTGGCCTTCTTCTTTGCCTACGCGACTCCAGAACGGCAAGCTAAACAACGCTGGTATCAAGCCTTTTATGCCTTCTGTGCCCTCGCTGTCCTCACGAAAGGCCCCGTGGGTATAGTCCTGCCCAGCTTAATCATTGTCTGCTTTTTAGCCTACATGGGCAACCTGAAGCTGGTCTTAGGGGAAATGAACCTGAAAGGGGGCGTTCTTCTGTTTTTTGCCCTCACTCTGCCCTGGTATATCCTCGTCACTTGGGCGAATGGTTGGGACTATATCAACTCCTTTTTTGGTTATCACAACATCGAGCGCTTTACCAGCGTCGTTAATAACCACTCCGCACCGTTTTATTTCTACATTCCCACCATTTTCGTCGGCTTTTTCCCCTGGTCCGTTTATCTTCCCGTCGCCCTCTTCAAAACCCGCTTTTGGCAGCGTCGCTCCTGGTTGCGGCAACCCCGCAGCCAGCATTTACGCATCTTTGCCTTCTTCTGGTTTATCTGCATTTTTGGCTTCTTCACCATTGCCGTTACCAAACTGCCCAGCTACGTCCTCCCTCTGATGCCAGCCTGCGGTATTCTCGTTGCTCTGGTTTGGAGCGCACCGGAAGCTGGCAACTCGAAACGCTTCAACCTTGGACTTTTCTGGAGCGGTATTGCCAATATTATCCTCTGTTTAGCCCTAGCAACCCTTGCCCCTTTCGCTGCTCCTGCCTTAGGCAACGACCCCGCCATGCCTAACTTGGGGACAATCTTACAGGAATTGGGTTTTCTCTTACAATTTACATGGCATTATACGATTCTGGCGATCGTCTTATTTATTGTTCTACTGGGCAAATGGTGGCGCGGATTATGGACGGTTAATGCGATCGCTTTTGCAGCCTTTATGATCTTTATCGTTACCCCCATGACCGAGATCATGGATCAACAGCGACAACTGCCTCTGCGCGAACTCGCCCAAACGGTCACCCAAACCCAACAACCGAGCGAACCCCTGGTGATGATCGGTTTTTGGAAACCTAGCCTTACCTTCTATACTGAAAACACCGTCATCTACGGCCATCATTCTCAACAATCTCTTGTTACCCTCGGCAACCTGATCCAAGATCCAGAAACTCCTGAAACTTTGCTCATTTTAGGAGAACTAAAAAACTTCACCAGCATGGAATTTGAACCCCAACAGTATGAAATTTTAGGCCAACAAGGGGTCTATCAACTGGTGCGAATCAGTAAAGGGGAAGTGATTAATACACTCAACAAGAATATCCAAAAAGCCAGCGAATGAATCATTGAGGTGAATTGGAATTGAGATAATTGGTAGGAGTAGACCGACAAGCTTGGAATTGGCGTTAAAGATGGTGCAGTTCTATCTTCTAGCCAAACGATGAGCTTTCTCGGCGGGACATGTGGCATGATGTTATGGTAATAGCGCAAATATCAACGAATGACTCGCACATCCAGAGGAAGATTGAGATTAGCCCAAGCGCGATCGCTCGTGAAAATAGGAACTCCCAAACGCCATCCTAAACTTAAACAGGCTCGATCTCCTAGAGATAATCCCACTTGTCTGGTTTGTTGCCATAATCTTGCTGCTCTGTCAGCGTCTTCTACCGTAAACGGTTCTATCCTCAATCCTAAAGCCTGTAAATCAGACAGCATCCCCTCTATATCTGCACCTGCGGCAATCGACTTTTGTACTACTTCAGCCCAATTTACAGTGGATATAACCGATTCTGCTAATACCCGATCAACAATATCCTCTCCTGGCTCTCCTTTCAGATAAGCTAATAAAGCTGAAGCATCTAAAACTACCACCGTCATTCAATTACGTCCTTTTGTGTTTCATTACGCCGCTCTGCTAACAACTCATCAACTAAGCTACGATTTTGGGGGACATTGGCAAATCGAGCTTTCAACCGTTGCTTGATCGCTTCTGGTTTTTCGAGTACCAACTTTCCCCCTTCCATACGAACAAGCAAGCGATCGCCACTCTCAACTCCTAACTTTTGTTGCAAGGGTGCAGGAATGACTAACTGGCCTTGATCGCCCATATATAGTTCTATGGATGGAGATACTTCACTCATAAACGCTCTGGTTTTAGAACTCCTATATTGCCTATGATAAGGGACAACGATGTGGAAAGGTAGGCGATCGCCAATGGGTCAGCGCAAAACAACACACATAAGACGATGGATGGGTCGGGCACTTTTGAGTATAATAGCAGTGGCTCTAGTTGCTCTTACTGCCTCCTCTCAAACAACGCAACGCTCCAGTTATTCCCTCAGTCTCGAAGCACCGTTTAATCAGGTTGGGTTCTATCCTACAGTGCAACCCATTACTGCTCCCTACTATCGCAGCACGGGAGAATGGTTAGGGCGGTTGATTTTACCCTCTACTGAAGAATTGGAAACCGTTATTCCCGATTCGTCTATTGCGGATTGGGCTTGGATAGAGCTGTATCATACGCCACCAGAGGCGAAAGCTTGGCAAGGAAAAACCGTGCGCTTAGAATGGCAGGATACTCCCCGGATTGCTGAGTATGTCAACATCGTGACTACAGATGTTAACTTGAGCGATCGCGCCCTAGAAAACTATAATCAAGGCAATGTTATCCCCACCCGTCTTCAGGGTCGCACCCAAGTTGGGCCCCTCCAGTCCCTTGCTGGAGCGCGTCCCCAAGACGATCTAATTGTCCGTTTAAATGAAGTTAAGTTCATTCCCAACAGTTCCAACTCGGCAATTTTACAAACAGCTCTAGAACCCATCCAAGTCACGGGACGCTTTTACGGGTTAGTAAAAATTCTAGAACCCCTTCCCTCAACCTGTGCAGAGAATAAACCTTGTCGGACGCAGTGGTATAGAGTTCAACACTACAATTCAGAAACTGGAGAATTTAACGGCCCAGAAGGAACCGTCCGTATTCCCCAACAGCCTCTAGATAATAATGGCCGCTGGTTATCCACTCCTGAAGGCATCGAGAAGTCTCCTGCGGGCGATCGGGGATGGTATATTTACGGATCTAGGGACGAACAGGGACAATTAATCGTACAAGGGATTAGGCCGCGATCGCTCTTTGAACTCTACCCCGATCATATCTTGTTGGGCAGCCAAACCGGTCTCGACTATATTCAACACTACAACTGGAAAGACACCGAAGAGCGCAAAGGAACAACCCAAAGTCTCCTCCTCTCTCCCACAGCTACCCGTCCAGAACAAGCCGTGCAATACTGGAACGAAGGAGAGTATGCGATCGTTATGCATCTCTTTGGCGGCATTGGAGGCGAAAACGGAGAACCCATTAGTGCCGGAACCGTAACCGGTCATTTTGCTTACGGAATTGCCCAAATTGTCCGTGACCCCTTCACTCAAGAACTACAATTTGACATTCTCTATCAGCAAGTTTACGCCCATAATCCAAATGGTATTATTTCCGGAAACCATAATTGGACAAACTACATGGGAAATCTGCAACGCGGATGGTTAGGAACTCGCCCCGTTTCCGATGTAGTCATTAAACTTGATGCCTTAACCCAGGACTATAATTTTGACGGTGAAATCATCTCACCCATCCGCGAATTTTGGATACAACTCCAAGTCATGATGGCCCGGTATCGCACAGGGGATGGAACCGGAGTAGCAGAAGTCACTCCAGCAACCTCCTGTGTCCAAGATTCCAGTCAAGCCCTCTACATTACCATCGAACAAATTAAACAACAAATCCTCAACAATCCCAAAATTGTCACTTGGTTACGCGCTCATCCCAATGACCCCCAAACCCAACGTTTATCCCAATTAGTTGAATTAGGAGAAAACATAGCCCAGACCCTTGCTCCTCAAGGCGTTGTTCGGGAAGATTGGAAACAAAATGCCCAGTTTTTATCTGGAATAAACGCTCGCAATGGATTTGTGACCGATCAAGATTTATTAAATGCTCTGTTAAGTTGGCAAACCTTACTTCCACGCCCTGCTTATGACCGAATGGCCAAAATTTTTCTCGACCAAGGAGGGCAGCTTTGGTTTTTACGCACCAATCAAGTGGGGGGATGGGATAGTAGCATAGAACCCATTGCCCCTACCGGGATTTTAGGTCAATTCCCCATTCTTTCCACCCTTGCGGGTCGGATTTTGCTCTCGTTAGGGCGGCCAGAATGGCGAGATTGGAGTATCTTAATTTTAATGTTAGGTTTATATGCATTGATCGCCCTAGTTTTAGCCTGGAGTTATAGTTTTTGGCAATGGGTCAATGGAGAGTCTTTTCAGCAATCCTGGCATCAGGTTTGGTCATCTTCCCTAGTTCGGGGCAATTCTGTACCAAGCTTCTGGAGAGGATTGACCCTTTTAATCATTCCAGTAGCCCTAGAAGAATTCATTTTCCGCGTGTTATTAGTTCCCCATCCCACCGACTGGATTTCAAAACAAGAATGGTGGTTATTAGCCTTAGTCAGTTTAATTATTTATCTGTTCTATAAGGTGATTACGGTTTGTTTCGGCTCTAAAATTCCCTTAAAACTTGTGCCGGTTGTCTTACTCTTGAGTGGCACATTGGGATCGGTTTGTATTCTCACCTATGGTCTGACGGGTTCATTTTGGGTCATTTGGGTGCTGCATGGATTGATTGAATTGAATCCTTTAGAGCGTATTCATAGCAGAGAAAGAGTTAGTTACGACATTTAGGTTAGGGTTTGAGGCAATAGGCAATAGAAAATGTCCTAACTCTCCTTTTCGCTGCTATAATGCTTTATTTAAAAAACTGTAGGGTCCAAAAACCTTCCAACCCTACTTCAGAAATTTATGGGTCGCCCGGGATTCGAACCCGGAACTAATCGGTTAAAAGCCGAGTACTCTACCGTTGAGTTAGCGACCCGTCGTAATGAAACCAAACCTTAATTAAGGTAGCACAAGATTTTGGTAGAAGTCAATCCCTAGAGCAAATTTTTTTCACAGTTAGGCTCAAGGACGGTAGACCGGTAGAGTAAAGTGAAAGCAACTGCCCTGATTGTCCAGAGATTCGACCCAAATTTGCCCGTAATGGGCGAGAATAATGCGCTGACAGAGGGACAGACCAATACCATAGCCTTCTTTAGTGCGATCGCGCTCTAAGCGAAACCGATCTTCAAAAATCTTTTCCTGTTTTTCAGGCGGAATTCCCGGCCCCGTATCACAAAGACTCACCTGAATTTTTTGAGTCGTGCGGTGCAGAATAGAGAGTTTGATTGAACCCTTGGGTGGTGTATATTTAATTGCATTATCCAATAAATTAGTCATCACTTGGTGAATCCGCTCCGAATCCGCATAGACCAAAGGTAAATCTTGAGGCACATCCGTTTCTAGATTCAGGGACTTGTACTGCAATCGCTCATCAAAATTCTTTAAAACTCTCATAAACAAAGGTTTCAGGTCTATTTTTTCTGGGTGAACCTGGATTTGCGTATTACTGCCTTTAGCCACTTGCAGAATATCCGTAATCATCCGGTCAATTGCTTTAATTTGGGTACGAGCATGTTTCAGCAATTGAGTCGTTAACGTGGCCGTAAACCGGGAAGCGCGGCCATCGTCTGCACGATAGCCAATTTCCAAGGTTTCAACAGCTAAAGCAGCCGCTGTTAAAGGATTGCGCAGATCGTGGGCTAACATAGCGATAATCCGGTCTTTAAACTGTAATTGCTCCTTTAGCTCCACCGTCTCTTGACGCAGGCGAAAAATTTCATCCGATAAGCGAATCAGTTCAGCAGAATGGGCAATGGAAGAACTCAGCTTGCAAGAATCTGAATCGAGCAATTCTTTCTGCTCTACATATTCTTCAACCGACTGTACCCAGCGCGGCCACCAATTATCAATCAGATTAATCAAATTGCCCCCGGCTAAGGTTTGCTTCGGTTGGGGATGAATTTTAATTAAGGCCGGAGTCGCCACCACCTTAAAGTTTTCCGCCAGTTGAGGTTGTTCGCTCACATCTACCACCATTAGCTCAAAATCTAGATCTTGAGCAAGATTGCGAATATGACAACGAATTTGTCGAATTTGCTCTCCTGCATAGGGACGCTTATCAACAAATAAGAGCAGTTGAAGAGGGGGATCGGGTTTGAGGGGCTGTTCGGGAGCGGCCTGCATAGTGAGGGACAAAAATGACCAACCTTTAGATTTACTTAAGAGTCTAATCGATATATCTACTAAATGCGGTAAATTGGCTTGATTTTAGAGCATGGGGGCAAGATAACCTAACTTAACAACACGCAATATCATAAAAGACAGCGGTTCGGTATGATGGATTTCTTAGGCTCAATCAACGTATAGTTAGTACACACAAGTTCCATGACCGCTGTCCTCGCAATTAATAATTCCCATAAACTCTCTTCGCCTCGTTTAGAGATGCCTCCCCGTCTGCTATTGGGTGCGGGGCCGTCCAATGCTGACCCAAGGGTGATTGAGGCCATGAGTCGTCCCCAAGTCGGTCACTTAGATCCTTCTTTCCTCAAGTTGATGGGGGAGATCCAAGAGTTATTGCGCTATACCTTTCAGACGGATAATAGCTTAACGATTCCCGTCAGTGGAACCGGTAGCGCGGCCATGGAAACGACATTTGCCAATACGATAGAACCCAATGATGTGGTTTTGGTCGCTGTTAAGGGCTATTTTGGTCGGCGTATGGTGGATATGGCTGGCCGGTATGGAGCGGATGTACGGCAAATTGACAAGCCTTGGGGAGAAGCATTTTCGCTCGAAGAATTGCGGTCTGCTCTTGCTACTCACCGTCCTGCAATTTTGGGTATTGTCCATGCAGAAACTTCAACAGGTGTTCGTCAACCCTTGGAAGGTGTTGGAGATTTGTGCCGTGAGTTTGGCTGTTTGCTGGTTGTAGATACAGTGACTAGCTTGGGTTGTTTCCCCTTATTTATTGACGATTGGAAAATTGATTTAGCCTATAGCTGTAGCCAAAAAGGTTTAAGTTGCCCTCCTGGAGCATCTCCCCTGACCATGAATCAACGGGCGTTGGATAAGATCCATAATCGGCACACCAAAGTGGCCAATTGGTATTTGGATGTTTCCTTGGTGAGCAAGTATTGGGGTAAGGAACGTACCTATCACCATACCGCTCCAATTAATATGAATTATGCTCTCTATGAGGCTCTGTGTTTGGTGGCAGAAGAAGGGTTAGAGTCCCGATGGGAACGCCATCAGAAGAATGCCCAAATGCTCTGGGATGGGTTGGCTGATTTGGGATTGGTCTGTCATGTGCCCAAGGAGTTGCGGTTACCGACACTGACGACGGTTCGGGTTCCGGATGGAGTGCAAGAAGCCGAAATTCGTCACCAATTACTGAATAACTATAATATTGAGATTAGTGGCGGTTTGGGTGATTTGGCGGGCAAGGTTTGGCGTATTGGTTTAATGGGCCATAATAGTCGTCCGGAGAGTATTGAACGGCTGTTCAGTGCTTTGGGTGAGTTGTTGCCGAAGAATTAATCAGGGTTAATTGCTGAAAGCTTTTTCTAGGGGCGAAGGGTATTTCGCCCCGAACGAAACATCGCGTTTGTCGTTTTTGCGATCAATGGCTGATTTAAAAGAGTATTTAGAGTGGGTTTCATCCCAAAGTTTAGAAGTAAGAAAGGATTGGTATTCATCAGTTGCTGAAGTTTACGATCGCACTCGACCTCGGTATCCAAAAATTTTACTCGATCGCGCCCTAGACTGGGGTGTTTTATCTGCTCAGTCACGGGTGTTGGAAATTGGATGTGGACCCGGAACTCTGACGTTTGATTTGGCAGAAATCACGGATTCAATTGTAGCCCTCGAGCCTGGTTTTGCTGCGTATGACTTGGCTCGGAAAAAAAGTGAGGCGTTTGCTCATGTGCGGTTGGTGAATTCCTCGTTTGAAGAGTGGGATCGGCAGGGAGAAACCTTTGATGCAGTGGTTGCCGCCTGCTCTTTTCATTGGATTTCCCCAGAAGAGCGCGATCGCCAGATCGTCGAATGTTTGCAACCCAATGGGTCTCTGATTTTACTCTGGAATACGCCACCTAGACCCGAACCGCAAGTGTGCGCTATTCTGGATCGGGTCTATGAGCATTACGATCCCTCCCTGGGTCATTTCGATCGTTTAGACGATCATAAACAGCGTTTAGCTCAGTTAGAAGAAACCTTAAGTCGTTCTCAGGTGTTCGATCATCTCCGCTCCGATCGCGTGATGTGCGATCGCCAATATACCATTGACAGCTATCTGGGTTTGTTAAGCACCTTATCGCCCTATCTCATGTTAGAGGCTCAAAAGCGCGATCGGCTCTTCCAAGACATACAAAAGGCTTTACACGATCAAGGAATACAAGAGTTTTCAACCTCCTACCTCTCGGTCATTCAAACTGTAACAATTAGAAATTAAGGGAGACTCTATTTATCCCTTTTCTTTCACTTTCGGTTGCGATCGCTGTATCCTCTATAGACAGAGACATTTGCCAAGGCAAAAAAATAGTTTTCCAAGAGGTTATTATAGGGAAAATGGAAAGGTTACGGTCTCATTTTCCCTATTTACCTGACCAGTATTCTCTGTTCTGTTGCCTTTGACTAGCAAACTAACGTTAAATGGAATCTCTTGGACAGATTGTTGACAGCGCGCATAGAAAGTCACTTTAGCGACATAATCTCCTGTCGGCGCTCCCCCTGTGGGCCAAAACACATTTTCCACAGGATTTACAGTGGTTTCCTCACAGTTTGCATTTGAGTCAACATCTAATTCGCCTCCTGATGCTATGCGGGGAGTGCTATATAGTACTTCTTCGCCGCTAGGGTCAATAACTGATAAATCCAAATCATCAGTTGTGGCCCATTTTAAGGTTACTTGTACATCTCCCGTACCTAAAACTTGCTCGCTTCCTGAGCACATGGTCGATAAACTGGTTAACTCTCCTTTGCTATCGACCATAAAACAGCCGGTGTGTTCTTGGGAAAATACACGATTGTTGCCGCTCAACAATAATACCAGGAAAACAGCAGCGATCGCCAAAGTTAAACTTTTAGTGAGTTTCATTTTCATTGCTGATATTAAGATTAGGATGCTAAATTCTGCCACAGCATTAAGGGGATGCTATGGAAGGATTGCAGTCAGTAATTGTATTGATTGTAACGGATTATTCGGATTTGATATACTATTAAATCTTTTTTTTAAGTTTGAGTTTTTAATTGATATAACTCCTGGGGAGCAACCGCACCTTTTTCCGTAATAATAGCCGAGATCAACTCCGCTGGGGTGACATCAAAAGCCGGGTTATAATAGTCCACCCCTTCAGGGGTAATGCGTGTTTTGCCCACTTGAGCCACTTCTTGACTATCACGTTCCTCAATGGGAATTTCTCCCCCATCGGCTAACTTAAAATCCACTGTAGATAGGGGAGCCGCCACATAAAAGGGGATATTATGGACTTTAGCCGCCAAAGCCACACTATAGGTTCCAATTTTATTCGCTGTATCGCCATTGGCACTAATGCGATCTGCCCCCACAACTACCGCGTGAATCATTCCTTGTTGCATACAATGGGCTGCCATATTATCTGTAATTACCGTAACTGGGATTCCTTCTTGTACGCATTCCCAAGCAGTCAGTTTTGCCCCTTGTAACCGAGGACGGGTTTCATCGGCATACACCCGATTTAAACGCCCATTGTCCCAGGCACTCCTGACGACACCTAAAGCTGTTCCATATCCGGCTGTCGCCAAAGCGCCCGCGTTACAATGAGTGAGGAGATTTAACCGCTCTGGAGTTTCTGGTAATACAGTAACCCCATGTTTTCCTATTTCCTGACAAGTCTGTAGATCGTCGGCTTGGATCTGTTGAGCCGTTTCTAATAATTTAGCCTGAATCTCTCCCACAGAACTGGATGTACTTCTTGCTGTCTCTAACATCCGTTCAATTGCCCAAAACAAATTGACTGCCGTAGGGCGAGTTTGTCGTAGCATTTCGGCGATCGATTCGAGTTGCTTCAGAAACTCCGTAGAATCTCTGGTTTCAATTTCTCTGGCTCCCAATGCCATGCCATAAGCTGCCGAAACGCCGATAGCAGGCGCTCCCCGAACAATCATGGTTTTAATCGCCCGCGCCATCTGGGTAGAATCATTAATCGAGACTGTCGTATATTCTCCAGGTAAACGAGTTTGATCGATGAGAATCACGCATTGATTTTCCCGATCCCAACGGACAGGATAGACGGCAGTATTGGAGAGCATGACAATATTATTCCCAATCCATTGACCCCTCCATCATACTGGGGAATCGGCAAAAGTTCGCCTCGGTTTACGGCCTACTCCCTATTGCCTAGTCTGATGGTGTATTGAGTTACAATCTGGGTCACCCTACTCATCAACAATGGAACATTAGACTGATCTCAACCCGACTCATTCAGCTCAAGACGGTGATACCCTTCCTTTCTATGAAACCTCGAATTATCGTTTGTGGTCTTGGACGCACTGGATATACTATTTATTCCCTTCTCAGACAACAGGGAGCTACGGTGATTGGCATCTCTACTGAACCGCTTGCTGGCGAACAGACCAATGTTGTGGTGGGGGACTTGCGTTCAGCCTCTACTCTGATGAAAGCTGGAATAGTCGAAGCCCATACCTTAGTGATTGCCAGTAATGATGATGCTGAGAATTTAGCCATTTTAGTGCAAGCACGGATCTTGAATCCTCAAATTCAGGTGATTAATCGCTTGTTTAATACTAACTTAGGCGATCGCTTAGACCGAACGCTACCCCAGCACACCACCATGAGCGTCTCTTCCCTCGCTGCACCAGTATTCATGTTTGCTGCATTTGGCAATCATGCCATTGGCCAACTGAAACTCTACAATCAAACTTGGCCAATTTATGAAGAATATATTGATGCGAATCATCCTTGGCTAGGCATGAGTCTGACGGCTTTATGGGAAAATCCCCATCGAATGCTGATTTACTATCTGCCTCACCATGGCAAAACCGATTTAGTTTCTGGGGTATTGCAGGAGCGAGAGTTACAAATTGGCGATCGCCTTATTCTAGCCACAGAACCGAGTCCTAAAAAATTCCAAACCTCTGCGATCGCTAAAATAGGTAAGTTCGTTACTTATTTGCGCCAATTTCAACAACATTTCCAATCCTCAGTGCTGGTCACTCTTTTCCTTTGTCTGACCATTCTGATTGCTACCTTTACCTATACCACCATTAACTGGGAAATTCCCATTGTTGATGCCCTCTATTTTTCCGTGGGTATGATTACCGGTGCAGGAGGACAAGAAGAAGTTGCTGAAAAAGCTCCTGCTGCCATTAAACTCTTTACCGCCTTTATGATGCTCATCGGTGCAGGCATTGTTGGTATTGGCTACGCATTGCTCAATGATTGGGTGTTGGGGACTCGTTTCCGCAAACTCCTAGAAACTGCTCCCATTCCCCAACGCCATCACTATATTGTTTGTGGTTTAGGCGGTATCGGTATGGAAACGGTCCGTCAACTCCATGCCAAAGGCTATGATGTGGTGATTATTGAATCCGATCCTAAGTGTCGATTCTTGAATACCGCCTATGCTCTCAAAGTCCCCGTTATTATTAGTGATGCCTGTTTAGCCACCACCCTAGAGAGCGCTAATATCCAACAGGCAGAGAGCCTATTTGCCGTGACCAGCAATGATACGATTAACCTGGAAATTGCCCTCAGCAGCAAGGGGTTAGTCCCGAAATTACGGGTTATTGTCCGCAACCAAGACCCCCATTTTGCCAAGTTATTCCAACAGGTCTTTGATCTTGACTCAGTTCTCAGTCCCATTGATTTAGCGGCTCCTTCCTTTGCCGCCGCTGCCCTAGGAGGTAGAATCTTGGGCAATGGTATGACAGGTGGAAGTTTATGGGTAGCTCTAGCCGCTTTGATTACGCCCAGTCATCCCTTTTGTGGTCAACGGGTTGAAGATGCGGCCATGCAAGCAGATTTTGTGCCCCTATATTTAGAGACGACTTATCATCACGTGATGCATAGCTGGGAGTTACTAGAGGCGACGTTAACCCCTGGAGACGTTTTGTATTTGACGATGCCAGCCAGCCAACTCGATCAGTTATGGCGGGTGAAACCCTCTTCTGGAGCAGTTCGGGGGAATCAAGGGAATAGGGAATAGGAAATACCAGAAAACCGGGTTTTATTCTATATGAATCTTCATGAATCCTCACTATCTTTTCTCCCCACTTTTGCCTAGGGATCTCAAGCGCTATAAGCTAGAACTAGAATACTTGAGGAATAGCTATGCTCCTCTCCAAAGGCTTTGAAATTGAAATGTATACCGGCACTCCCCAAGGTGAGATTGTCGGGCTTTCCGATCGCATTGTGGCCGATCTCAATGGTTTTGTCCGCGAACCCGATAGCCGTAATGTGGAGTATACCACTGCTCCTTTTTGTCGTTACGAGAGTTTGTTGTGCGAACTGCTTCAGCCTCGACAACGGTTGCGCCAATATCTCAAGGAGCTAGGTGATTATACCCTGATTCCTGGCAGTACCTTATCGTTGGGAGGAGGAGATCGCTTTTATCGCTCTGACCCCAAGAATCCTTACCATGGATATATCGAAAAAACTTATGGCACGAAGGTAGTTACTGCCAGTATTCATATTAATATCGGCATTGCCGATCCAGAAGTGTTAATGCAGGCTTGTCGTTTGGTTCGCCTGGAAGCCCCCTTATATCTAGCGTTAAGCGCTTCTTCTCCCTTTTTTAATGGTCAGGTAACGGGTTCCCACTCGACTCGCTGGCAGGTGTTTCCCCAAACGCCTGAGTTTGTCCCCTTGTTTGAAAGTCATCGCCATTATATTGATTGGACTCAGGAACAGTTGGCCCAAGGAACCATGCAAAATGTGCGTCATTTGTGGACATCTGTGCGTCCCAATGGCGATCGCCGTCCCTATAGCCTGAATCGTTTAGAATTGAGAATCTGCGATCTCGTCACTGATGCGATCTCCCTTTTAGCAATCACAGCGCTGTTAGAGGCTCGTTTATGGCAATTGATTAGCGATCGAGGGTTAGACCCCCTACATATATATAGGGGCGATCCTCAAAAATTGGTGCATTTAACGGCTGAAAATGAACAAGCCGCAGCTCAGTCGAGTTTGGAGGCTCGATTAACCCATTGGCAAGATGGACGCTCTATTTCGGCAAGGGAGTGGATAGAAGAACTCTACGATCAGGTTTTGCCTATAGCGAAAGAAAAAGGCTTTAGTTGTTTCCTCTCCCCCGTGAAAAAGATTTTGCGCCAGGGAAATGAAAGTTTACGATGGTTAAAGGATTATCAAGTCCATGGTAATCTAGAACAGGTGATGCAAAAGGCGATCGCTGACACTGAACAAGAAGAACGAGAGATGGCCGAGAACCTCTGTCATCCCTTAGTCGCTTAATCTTCGCTCAACAGATAATTATCTCAGTTGAAGCAATCCGAGGGCTAAATTTGATTAAAATTTCTGATATCACTAAAGTTTATGGTTAGGGTGGTTCTGGTTCATCCCCAAATTCCTCCAAATACCGGAAATATTGCTCGAACCTGTGCAGCAAGCTCTACTCCCCTACATTTGGTAGGGCCCCTAGGCTTTGAAATTAGCGATCGCTATCTGAAACGGGCTGGGCTGGATTACTGGCCATTTGTCGATCTGACTTATCATCTAGATTGGGAAACCTTTACCACCCACCAACAAAATCAAGGGGGGCGATGCATCGGCTTTAGTACCTCTGGCACAACCAACTATATCGATTTTGCCTTCGGTCACAAAGACTGGCTCCTATTTGGTAGTGAAACCCAAGGACTGCCCTCGGAATCACTCGATTACTGTGATTGTGTGGTCAAAATTCCCATGGCTCAACCCGGAGTCCGTAGCCTGAATCTATCAGTCAGTACAGCCTTGGGTCTCTTTGAAGCCCGTCGGCAACTGGGGAAACTCAATGAGATTTAAACCCAAATCGATAGTCTTTGTCGCGATCAAAAATAAGAAATTTCTATCAGAAGTGGATTGATACCCATCAAACCTCCTGAAACCCCCAGATAATCTAGGTAGAAGAAGATGATGACAATTTGAAGAGTCAGAGCTAAAATCATTGAAACAAAAATTAACGCTTGTCAGAATTGGAAAAGCAAGGTAGTCTTGCCTAAGCCTATTAACAGTCTGTGATCTTGATCTCTGAACTTCAGTGTTTCCAATCACGAAAGTTAGGTTATATTAACTCAGACACTGTTAAGCGCTCGTCTATTAGGAGGTCGTTCTTTGAAACGAGCAAATTCCCAGAAAGATAATCAATCGGTTCTGCTTCCCACCGCTGTATTCCATGCAGAAGTAGGTCACTCGAAGCAGGTTTCCCCCGATAGCAACCGTAGGGTGTGTACATCAGCAGCCATGATTGGCTTGGCTGCGATTTCCATGGGTTTACCAAACCTATTATTCCCAGAAGGTCAGCAAGCGGCTAGAGCGGCAGAACCAGCAACGCTTGACCCCACTCAAACTACCAATCGAGCCTCCCAACCGAATTTAACGGGTCGGGGAATATCAACCACCGTAGTTTCTTCAGGGTTCAATGCAGCAACTGCTTCTCTGGGAAATGCGCCTGTGATGCTAGAAAGTGAAGGATTTTCCAGGGCGGAAACCTTAAGCCCAGAATCCCCATTCTTGACATCGCAGCCTCCGCTGGCTAAAACATCCTTAGAGGAAAAGAGCCTCTCAACCTCTGAACTCTCAACTCCAGGAGTAAAACCAGAAGTCCCAGTTATTCTGACTCCAGAGTTAATAGATGCATCTGATGCATCAAGTGAAAACCAACCGTTGGCTCAACAGCAGAAAGAACAAGAGCAAGCAGCCTTAGATGAGGCCGTTAGCTATGTAACGGTATTAGAATCCGTCAACCCAGAGGCATCTCGAACCTTAACTGTTCTGCCCTCTGGAAAAACTGCCCCCAAGTTCCAAAGTCTGCCTGCACCTGTAGAGGAATCACCTGTGAAATCAGAATCGGTGATTGTGACTCTACCAAAAGAAGCCAAAGCAGAAGAAGTTGGGGCAGTTAAACCCTCTTGGCAGCAAATGCAAAGTGAAACAGGGGGAGTAGCACCGGTTAATTCCACTTGGACAGTTAAGCCAATCACTGAACCTCAAGTGGATGTGACCCCCAAGAAAATCACCCTAGAGGTTTATCAAGTTCAGTCCGGAGATACGGTCAACACCATTGCCAAAACCCATGGTGTTGACTCATCAGCACTCATTGAAGCCAATCAACTGAGTAATCCAGATCAACTGGAAGTGGATCAGTCCTTGGCAGTGCCTCGGTTTGAAAATCCCACATCAGGGGTATCTTCTGCTGCGGTAGCACCGTCTTTACCCTGGAAAGTAGAGGGAGACTTACAGGCTTTGCCAGAGTTTGATGGCACTCCGAAACTATTTACCCCATCTCCAGAGATTGCCTCAACAGAGACTCTAGCCAGCCCAACTCTGAAAGCTGAAACTGAAACGGGAGCTGCTCCAGAATTACAAGAAGCTACTCCTATAGTCGAACCTACTCATACAGAAGTTGAAGCGTTCTCAGGGCAACCGAAAGAGCAACTTAAGGAAATGAGTGAGAGTGAGCCAGAGTTACCGAGCTTGACGCTCACGCCTTCCTTGAATTCTACTTCTGTAGCGTCTCGGTTCTCTCCGAGAGACTCGGTGTTTCCTCAACCCTTACTGCATCAAGTTAGAAGAGGGGAAACCTTAGATTCGATTGCCCGTCGCTATGGCGTAACACGATCTGAGTTAATCCGAGTGAATCACATCACCAATCCCAATTTGATTCAAGTCAATCAAAATTTAAAGATTCCTAAGAGCCAAAACCTAGACTCGATAACGGCAACTTCGGCAATTCCAGGGATCAATACCACCGAGATTAGTTCTGCTGCTATTGATTCTCAGCAGCCGGTTCCCTTAGTCAGCTTCAATAATGACTCGTCATCCCAGAAGCAGTCTACCCCTAATCCTACCGAAGAGAGTGCTTATAGTACCTATGTGGAAGGGTTAACGACAGAACTGAATCAGCTTCGCCAACAGTATCAAAATCAGCCGGCAAGCGTGACTTTACCCCTGACTCAACCCTCAACCCCAGTACAACAGCCAGTGACTTCAGTCGCTCGACCTGTAGAGCGGGTAAATTCTGAGTTTTCTACTTCTAGCTCTACAGGCAACTTAGAAGAAGACTTGCGGCGTTTACAGGAAAAATACCGCTCTTCGAGTCCTTCGACTCCACAGACTCCTGCTTCTGGAGTAGGGCAAAATGTAGCGGTTGCTCCTCTCGGACCAGATGCTTACGACCCCAGTAAGTTGCCTATTGGAGAAATGGTGTCGCCGGAAGTACCGCCATTGGCTCCGAGTGAACGCTATCTTCCTGGCGATCGCATGAATGGCTATATCTGGCCAGCACAAGGAGTTTTCACCTCTGGATATGGTTGGCGCTGGGGCAGAATGCACCGAGGTATTGATATTGCTGGGCCCATTGGTACACCAATTTTTGCGGCTGCTCCCGGTGTCGTGGATTATTCGGATTGGAATTCGGGGGGTTATGGCTATTTAGTGGATATCCGTCATCCCGATGGAAGTCTGACCCGCTATGCCCACAATAATCGCCTATTAGTCCGCAAGGGACAAAAAGTCCGCCAAGGTCAGCAAATTGCTGAAATGGGCAGTACCGGTTACAGTACCGGCCCTCACCTGCATTTTGAGATTCACCCGGCTGGACAGGGCGCAGTTAACCCTATGGCTTATTTACCTAACCGCTAAATTTGGATGGTTAATAAGGGAGATCGGAAAAATGCTTTCCGATCTCCCTTGCTTTCTAGATCGAAATTAGGTTATAGTGGTAAAGTTGCAAGTTTGGCTCGGTAGCTCAGTTGGTTAGAGCAGGGGACTCATAAGCCCAAGGTCGGCAGTTCAAATCTGCCCCGAGCCATCTAAATATTTAAGAGTTTCCGAAACCGTCTGTATCTCCTGGATATAGGCGATTTTTATTCCATTGATCACTGAAGATTAGGGGAAGTTGGAAAAAAAGGAGTCATAACGACTATGAGTATGATATGATTCGTAACAATATGTAACGGAGAAAGCAGACATGACTCAATCTGAAGGATGTATCCGCGTTGGACAGGCGGCCCCTGACTTTACGGCAACTGCGGTGGTCGATCAAGAGTTTAAGACCATTAAACTATCGGACTACCAAGGTAAGTATGTGGTGATCTTCTTTTATCCCTTAGACTTCACTTTTGTTTGTCCGACTGAAATTACTGCCTTTAGCGATCGCTTTGAAGAATTCAAAAAGTTAGGAACTGAAGTCCTAGGCATTTCTGTAGATAGTGAATTTTCTCACTTAGCTTGGATTCAAACCGACCGTAAATCTGGTGGTGTTGGCGATCTGAACTATCCTCTGGTCTCCGATATCAAAAAAGAAATCAGTGCTGCTTACAATGTCCTCGATCCCGATGCTGGAGTTGCTCTGAGGGGTCTATTCATCATTGATAAAGAAGGCATCATTCAACATGCCACGATCAACAACCTAGCCTTTGGTCGCAACGTTGATGAAACTCTGCGCGTACTGCAAGCCATTCAATATGTTCAATCTCACCCCGACGAAGTTTGTCCTGCGGGTTGGCAACCCGGTGAAAAAACCATGAACCCCGATCCTGTAAAATCAAAAGTTTACTTCGCGGCCGTATAAAAGATACAGCTCAGAAGTCTATTAACCAGGTACACTAAACGTACCTGGTTTTTTTATAGGGAATTGAACAATTGAGTATGGGAACGGATGCTTCTCGTCCAGGAAGCGTTATATTAGTGACGGGACCAGCGCGATCGGGAAAAAGTGAGTGGGCAGAAAGGTTAGCCCAAAAGACAGGAAAGGCGGTGGTTTACGTTGCTACAGCCCAACTCGATCCAAGCGATGTGGAATGGCAACAGCGTATTGAACGACATCAACAGCGTAGACCTCCACAATGGCAAATGAGAGAGGTTCCGAAGGAGTTGAGCCAATGTCTGGATGGAGGACAGGAAGGGGAGTGTTTATTAATTGATTCTTTAGGAACTTGGTTAGCGAACTGTCTAGAGTACGATCAAGAAGTATGGGAGTTGATAGAGCAAGAGTTGTTATTGGCGGTAGAACAAACACAAGCGGATCTGATTTTGGTAGCGGAAGAAACCGGATGGGGGGTGGTTCCAGCCTATCCTTTGGGACGAACCTTTCGCGATCGCCTGGGGAACTTGGTTCGTCATTTAGGAGCGATCGCAAACCAAGTGTACTTAGTGACGGGAGGCTATATCCTCAATTTAACTGAGTTAGGTACTCCTTTAAATTCAATCACCAATCTTTAGAGTTTCATAAGCTTTAATCGCTTAATTTCTTGTGTTTGATGGAGATAAGATACAGGGGATGGAGGTTAAGATAGGAAGAGGAGAAGATCGGGAATAAGCACTAGCGCACTCAAGCGATTTCCCTTTCTGCTGTCCTTACCACCAAGATCTTTAGACAGAGCCGAGCGCCAA
Organism: Roseofilum sp. Guam; assembly: GCF_017746735.1. Classification (NCBI taxonomy): domain Bacteria; kingdom Bacillati; phylum Cyanobacteriota; class Cyanophyceae; order Desertifilales; family Desertifilaceae; genus Roseofilum; species Roseofilum sp. Guam. Next base: position 133,329 of record NZ_JAGHZN010000004.1, read on the forward strand.
TTTCTCCAGCCCCCCCGATCGTAAACCAACTAGCACTAGGCATGATCAGTCAATCTCTCAACCTATGATCTCTGTTTTCAAAACTCATAAGCTGTATTTAGGTTAGATTATTTATGGCATCCGCAGACCAAGTTAAACAATATTTAGCCCACTGGCTTCAGTTAGGACGTAAAATTTATATTCATAATGGCGATTGCACTCTTTCTCCCCATCCCGTCATTGAAAGAAATCGCTATAGTAAAGCCTTTGAAGACTGTTGGCAAACCCTACTTTCTGATCAATCTGGTGACTGTTATTTAGAAGATACAGATCAGACTATTGCCGAATTACTCACGCCCAAATGGGACATAATTCTCTGCTGTCGATGCGTGATGCCTATTCCCATGACGATTGGTAGCATGGAGACTAAAAATTGTCCTTGTATTCGTTTATCAAGTTGGCCCAATTTAGACTTACCTCTACCACGATCACCTGTGAATAATCAAGCTGCCTTGAATACCATTAAACAAAAGCTACTCCAAGCGAATGAAAAACAAATTCCTGCGGATCAGGCAGTTTTAGAACCCGGTGAAACCCTTCCCCCAGTCGGTAATGTTGACAGTGAATTGCTCAATCAGTTGCCGAAATGTCAATGCTCTCATCAGGTGGCTTAATATAGCGTTACACGCTAGGGACTAGATAGACTTTAAAAATCAAAGTTTCAAGGATGAGCAATGGTGATGGGGAAAATTTTTATTTGGACAATATGGTTGATTTATGTAGTTTATCTCTTGTTTTCGGACTTGCCCCCTGGTCCCTCTTTGCTGCATATTAATTCAGAATTACTGCAAGAAGTCTGGGATTTAAGCTTAAACTTTTGGTTTATTACTCCCCTGGTTTTACCTGAACAAGCGCCGGTTTTACATCCTGCCTTAGAAGGGTTATTTAATATCGTGGTGGCTTGGGCTTTATTATTATGGGGCTTTCTAGTGGATGGTCGAGGTCAACGCTGGCCGATGTTTCCATTTTTAGTGGGTATTGCCTTTTTGACAAATGTGTTTTATTTGCCTTGGTTAGGAATTAGACGCAGCAATCCAGAATTAGGCGATCGCCCCCTATCGCGATTAGAACAAGTCACAGAGAGTCGCGGTTGGGGTATTTTCTTAAGTGTAATTGTCCTAATTTCCATCAGTTGGGCGCTGTTTGCGAGACCGGAATTTGGTGATATTGGGCAGCGGTGGCAAGAATTGATGCAGATTATTAGTCGCGATCGCCTGGCGTATTCCTTTGCGATCGATTTGCTCTTCTTTTCCCTCTTTCAATCTTGGCTAGTGAATGATGATATGGCTCGTCGCCAATGGCACAATTCCACGCTGCTGTGGGTTACCCGCTTGATTCCCTTTTTTGGTTTGGTTGTCTATTTCTTGCTGCGTCCTCCTCTGGCGATCGAGGAGACACCAGTCTCCCTGGAGGAAGAACAGGCATAATATTATCCAATAATCATCAGAGGTATCTGTAGGGGCGAAAAATATGCAAGCCCCTACAACCGAGTCTAGCTATTGAAATCAAGATCGGTTATGGAATTGACCCCAGAAGCATCATTCAAGTGTTGTATCCACTCTCGGATGGAACGTTCTAGATTCGGGTCTTGGGGAAGGAATTGATGCAAAGGGGGTTCTAAGGGTCGCTCAGTAATCCAGGCGATATACACTCCCAGATTAGGAGAGGCAATTGCACGGCAGCAGTCGAGTAATTCTTGAGTGGGGTTGCATGGGTCGAAAATAAGGACTAACTTTTGCTTTTGCAAGTGTTGTCTAGCTCGAACGATCTGAAGTCCTAATTCAACGTCAGTGGCGACTGTAGGGATGGACTGATCTGGTAAGGCTTCGGCATAAATTGTATTGCACAGAGCTTGGGCGATCGCCTCGCGGTCTGTTTCTGCTTGCAAAGAGGCTGCGTTAATCCATAGCCGATGGGTATTTTTTAGACTCGTGTCATCGCAGGGTTGAGCAACCCTAGGTAATGGGGAATGATGAAGGGCTTGGTAAAAGTCTACATAATTGAGGAGATCGGCACAGAGCCACAATAATTCGTTGTAAACCCGATTTAGCTCTGAATTCTTCTCGGTGTTAGAGATCGCCTGTCGATCGCTTAATAAATCAACAATTTGGCGAGCATATTTTTCCTCAAAAATCACTTTCAGGTTTTCGAGGGCTGATAAGCGCATGTCTTCCTCTGGACTCTTGGCGAGTTCGAGCAGAGTCTCGAATGCTTGGTCACCCGGATCGATTTGATCTAGATAATTGCCTGCGAGTCCATGGAATTTGCGATCGCCACCATCAGATGAAGAAGTATCCGAGCGGTTTTGTAGAGTATCGAGAGCTAAAGTATGGTCTGGATCGAGTTCTGCTAAACTGGAGGCGATCGCCAAACGCTGCTCATCCTCTTGACTCTTACGCAACAAATTTTTCAGGACTTCTAAGGATTTTTCCTGGTCTTCTGACTGCTCTGGTGCCAGTTTACCGAGGGTGTAAGCAACGCGACTCAGGGTTGTGTCATCAGAGTAGGTGTCTAATAGTTCTCTGAGAATCTGAAGGACTAGGGGGCGATCGCTCTCTTGCAGGGCTGCATTGGCTCTCAGTTCAAGGGTTGCCGGAAAGCGCTTGATTTTTCCCCCTTCTACTTGCTCGCCAAAACACCATTTCACCAGTCCCCGGACAATGGTTTCTGCCTGTGGATAGTCTGGAAATTCCGCCAGTCCAGCGGCGGCTAAAAAATAAGCGCGATCGGAGTAGGGTTTAATCTCAGCCAGAAATTGCACTAAAGCATCGAGAAATTGTTCTTTCTGAGCGCTATCAATATCCTCCCGTCCTAACCACAGGAGAATCACTTCTTTCCAATGGCGGTCAAAAATACGGTAAACTCCTTCAGAGGGATTAAAGAAAAAGAGCCAATCTTCAATCGCCAGAGCCGCAAAATATTCTTGTAAATTCGGATGCAAGAAACCATACGACCATTGACTATTGTCGCGATCTTTCTTTTCCACTAAACTGAGAAAACCGACTTCAATGGCTTGCTCAAAGAGTTCCGGTTTTCTGGTGTTATAGCTCTCCATTTGCCGAAGCTGGAATTGATAGCTTTTATTTTCGAGGGTTTCGAGGGCAAGCGCTCCCAAGGCTGAATTGATCTCGCTGGGTTCTAAAGGATCGGATTCGGACGAGCATCGGCGATCGTAAAATCCATGGGTGAATTTCTTGTATAAAGCTGTTTTAGTGTCCGGCAAGTTTCCTTGATTCTGTTGCCAAAGCTCACAAAATATATTTAAGCACAGGGGGTTTTTGAGAATGGTTCTAAACTTTGCTTTTCTCGGAGTTCTCAGTTGAAATTGGAGCGCTGAGGCTAAATCTTGATCCGATGACTGGTTTTGACAATATTCAAACCATTTATCAACAAATTCATTAATTTGCTCGGGGTGAGTCAAACCCGCTACTCTATAAACATCAAAATCCTCTAGAATATTTGGGTGATATTCCCACAAATTCGAGCGACAAGTGAGAATCACTTGAGCTGGTGCAATCCAATCGGTGAGTTGATCGGCTAATAGACTCAAGGGAGACTCTTTGTTCCGTAAGATAGGCAGTTCATCCAATCCTTCCAGGAAGAGAAATACTCGCCCACTTTGAAATAACTGTCTCAGGTATTCTAAATCATTTGATGTCGCTTTCTCTTTTTTTAAAGCATCGGGTAGCCATTTTTTCTCGAAAAATTCTTCTAGGGTATCCCAACGGCGATCGTGTAAATCAGCTAAAGAGATCCAAATGGGATAAGCATTGGGTTGATGCTTTAATATCCACTCTACCATTTTTTGCAAGATCGCTTTTTTACCACTTCCGGTTTCGCCAATCAGAGCAATCCGTTTAAGAGATTTTTCACTGCCTAACACTGTTCCCAAAAAGTCATCATCGCTACGCAGAGAACCTTTCAGAAACTCCCGATCGTCTAGTCTTTCTAATGAGAGGGGCACATAAATTCTCTCACAGGCAGAAATATCGCGGTTAGTGTTGCAGCTTGAAGACGTACAATCGAGTTGGGGGTTAATTTTTTCTTCACAAACCTTGCGCCAATCAATACCCCCCGGTAGTCCCCGTAATTCCAGCCAACTCAAAGCTTCAGTCGTAGAATTCTGAAAGATGACGGGTAACCAAGAAGCATTGGGAAAATCAGATTCAAATCCTTGCAAGCGCTCTCGTGCTTCACGGAAAGATAAATAAAACGATTTATTCTGGGAAAAAGAGGACAGAAATGTTTTCAAAAATTCTTGGGCAATGAAATCGGGAACGGGTTCGCGCATCACCACAACTTGCGGAATATGCAGATCTTGGAGTTTGCGAGCTAATCCCAAACCATCGCAAGAGTTGAAAATAGCAATTTTTAAGCCCCGTCCCAGTGCTTTTCGCAATCCATATTTTACATCATCAATGGTCAAGTAATCTTCGTCATTGATATAAATACGACCGTCAGTTTCCTGGCTTTCACTATGACCGGCAAAAAACACAATATCATAAGTATTATCATATAAAAAACTCGATAGTTCTTGACGACTCGGCTTGTCCAGAATCGTGGGTTCTAAGGAAGGAATCGATTCGAGAAATTTCCGGTCTTCAGTTAAGTCTATATTTTCATCATTACCGAAGATAGCTAAAAGCTTAACTCGATCTTTGCCCGGTTTTTCATCTAAACTAATCTGAGGAGCGCTAGAATAATGGGAGGTAAAAATGACTTGAGCATGGGGGTAATCGTCGATTAAATCTAGTTGAGACCAGCAGGGCAAATTTAGCAATTCTAGCTCTGACGTATGGATAGAAATCTTAATCTTAATTTCTTCTTTGTCTTCTTTGTCAATGTCAGACAACGACAACTCTTTACGCCAATATTCCCGCAACTCCATACATTCTGGAGATTTGAACCATTTATTGAATCTCTCCTTCAACTGTTTAGAGTTCTCCCTGCACAATTGGCTCAATTCTGCAAAGTTTCTCTTGAGAGTATCAGCCTGAACGCTATCATGATCGAGTTTCCTCGTTCTTCTCATTTGTCTGAAATGACCAAGACTGAGATATTTTTCATTCCAACGTTTATAATCTTCTTGCAGTTCGAGATTCGGGGGCAGTTTTCCACGCGCATTAGCCAAGATTTGGTTTTGGGGGCCTCGAATTTGTACAGAAAGGTGGACTCCTTCAGAAAGAGAGCCATGTATCGTTAAGTCAATAAATCTTTGAAGCATTGTTCAACATGAGGGGTAAGGAACAAGATAACAAGCCGCCTAGAGAAGACTAGGTAACTTGCTATTGAGGGTGGGTTATTGGGTTGGAGTCGCTTTCCGTAAAAATTCTGTAATTTACACCATAAATCGTTCGACAACCCTATATCTACCCTGCTCTACAATTATACTAAAAGCATCGCCCTCTTCCACATTAAATTCCAGATTCTCCTTGGCATCAAAGACTTCGCCCTCCGGATTGTCTGCATCGCTTTCATCGAGTAACTGGATACGCAGGTCTTCCGGTAGATGGCTCGCTCCGGGACTGGGAAGAATCTGTACAATCACCTTGACTTTAGGTCTCTCTAGAGGTATAATTGTAGACACCATTTCGACTTGGCTATTTTCAAGCTCGTTAAAGACAATTGTCTTTCTCCGCGAAACCCCCTCACTGCGCTGACGAAAGGCAAAGCTCGGTTGATCAGTGGTGAACAACCCATCGACGGATTCCCACAGGGGAGTAAAAACATCCTGCAACCATTGACTCAGTTGAGTCCGTTGGGTTTGTTGTTCGGGTAGAGCGCTAATCTCTTGTATGGCAAAGCCCGCAATTTCGGTGAGTTCCCCTGAGTCAAACAGGGCTTTGATGCGCTCAAATCCTTCAGGAGATCCTTCAAATTCAATGATAATTGATCCAGATTTGATCTTAACCACAATTAAGTCCAGCTCCTTAGCTATTTTCTGTACTTCCTGTTCTAATGCCCGTCTTTGATCTAGTGTTAGATTTTTTAGATCTCCATGCAAGACGACTTCAAAACCAGTATATTTCTTCAATACTTCGATTTTTAAATTAGGCTTGATCAGATCGGGTTTGTAGCGAGCAATGTAATTAAACAACTCGTTTCGCCTCGGGCTATTTTGGTCAGTTGTTCCACTCTTTCGAGCGCCCAGAAAAGCAGTACAAATCTTACTGATACAACCTCTAACATTAGTGCGTTCAAGGGGCACGATTTCAGAAATTTCTCGATCTGTTCTACCAGATAAAAAAAGATCTAAAACTCTCCTTTCTGTTTCGTTAAGAGTGTCATATTGTGAGTCACAAAAACTTTTCTCGTCCGACATGATTGCAGATTTCAAGACTTTTTTGGGATTGCCCCTTTAACTTACCACATTTGAGCTACGGATTCTCTATCAAGATATGCTTGCTATCCGGTTCAATTAAATAAGCCACAAATGTGGTAGCAAGACAGCAATCTTCAACGATAGATTGATTGTGTTGGTTCGAGCAGAGGTAATCAGGACCTATGAGTAACCTGGTAAAAGCTACCTCCGCAATCACAGCGGCAGGAGCTGCGGCAGGGACTGCCGCTGTAAGTAGCGGTACAGTTGCTGTTTCGGTAGGTGCAGGTACAGCAGCAGGAACCGCTGGAAGCACGATGTTAGCGATCGCCATTGGCTCTAATGCTACAGCTACAGGTACGGTAGCTTTGGCATCAGGAGCTGGTGCAACTGCTGTGGGTGGAACTTTTGGCCTTGTGATTGCTCCACTTGCTCCAGTTGTTCTTCCTGTAGCAGGAGGTGTGGCTGTTATTGCTGGTTTGGGTTTGGCACTGAAAAAGGCAACAGACCGCTAAACCAGATTGGATTAACTCTGAGATTGATCAGAGTTAATCCAGTAACCGACTTCTATTGTTGAGCTGCATAGTTTTTCTCGAATAGATGAGGTACATACTCATTCCCTGTCTTGAAATCATTCTGCGATTACCTAGTAAGTGAGGAGAACAAAATGCCAAATCCTAATAAGGATCGTCCAAATAAGGATCGTCCAATCAAAGATTTTGAACGCATTCGCAATCAGACAAAACCCGGAGATGCAGCAAAAGTAGATGTGGACAAAGTGGCGCAGAAAAATAGAGGGCCTGTCAAAGAAGTTTGGGATAAGGTTCAGACTCTGATGAGCACGATTCAAAATCCCGATGCAGGATTTACAGCAAAAGGTATTGCAATCGCTGCACTGCTGTATCTGATCTCTCCTTTTGATGCGATTCCTGATGTCATTCCAATTGTCGGATTGACTGATGATGTTTCCGTTATTGTCTATGCTATTTACAAGCTAAGTCAACTTAGCTCGATGGCCCAAATTATGGGAAAGTCTCTAGATTTCGAGTTTCGAGAACGACAAGACAAGATCGATGCGATGAAAGAATTGGAACGACATAAACGCGATTTAGAGTTTCAAGAACGGCAAAATGAAGTCAACAGTACCACAGAATTAGAGCGACATAAATTTACGACAGTAGCTCTTCTTATTGGATTCACGACTGTTGTGTGTTCAGTTCTTACAGCGATTATTGTGTTGTAGTATCTCTTGCAAAGTTATGCCATGCAAGGGGCATTAAGTCCCTTGCATCTGAATCTTCTGTTAAGCAGTATGTCTTTTGTTCGAGTTAGCATCTACACTCAACAATCGCCTATGTCTACTAAGCCTAGTCAATAAGTCAAAATCAACTGAGGAAATACATGATTTTCAACAAGAATAAAACTGAAGACGATAATGCTATGCGAGATATCGATTCTCAAACTCTCAAGAATGAGTCAGGATGGCAATCTCTATCTCCAGCTCTAATTCGCAAAGCGCAGCAACTTCCTGCGCAACACGAAAATTCGCAACACGAAAATTGGTCTTGCGGGCCAAATTCTGCTTATCGCGCTCTCTGTCTCAATGGTCAACATACCTCCGCCAAAGGATTACAATCTTTTATCGAGAATTGTCCTACATCATTAAGAGTCTCTGACAAGAGGATAATCGGCCCGACTCCCAGCAAACTCGCCAATTATATCAACAGCCACACTAGTTCGAGTGTTAACGAATGTAGTTGCGTCAAGTGGGATTCATTCTGGCCTGCTATCCGGGGAAATCTAGGGAAACACCCGTCTCTTGTTCTCGTGCAGTTCAGCACATTTAAACTCCACTATGTCAATGTTGTCGGCTACAACTCGCATAGCAAAGAAGTAGCTATTTTAGACACCAATAATTCCCTGAAAGCATGGACAATTGAGCAGTTTCGACATCTGAGTGCAGTTAGTGCTAAGTATTTGTCGAAAAATTATTATGCTATCCATCTGACTTAAGTTAACCACAGACGTGGTAGTCGGATAGCAGTCTGCAACGATAGATTGATAGTGTTAGTTTTAGGATATGTTAATGGGATACTTGACCGTTATTAGTGAAACCGGTTTTCCTCATTCTGCTTGCTTGTTTGAGTACAACGGCAAAGCAGAATGGTATGGATTTAAGCCAAAAGTTCCGAAAGCTCCCCGTGGTGCTGGCTATGTCGATCGCACTGATAGGAGTCCTCACATCAAGGATTCAGTCAAGTTTGCGATCGCTGACGCGAAACTAGCACAAGTTATTGCCCAACTGTTGACCAAATATGAAGGCTTAACTTACTCCGTTGGTACGGGGCCAGATTGTGTTAACTTCTCGGTTGATGCTGCTCAGTGGTGTGGATTAAAAACTCCTCCACGCCCCAATCTTTTTCCTGGTAATCTTGTGACGAATCTAGCTCGATTGAATGCCAATTTAGTCCAATAGCGCATCGATCGGGCCAGAGGAAGTACCTCAAAAAACTGCCTCTGGCTTTTGTGCGATCAAATCACCACATTTGTGGTAGCTACTACCAATTCACCGTGCTAGATTGAGTTTGTTCACCCATTTGTGTAAGGAAGTGAATCATGATAAATTCTTTCCCTGTAATCAACCCAGAGTTGATAGCCTTCGCAACAAAACTGTTCCTTTTTCTTGTCGAAAAAGTGATCATTCCACTGGCTACTTTAGCTTATAACTTTGCAATGGCGAACCCACAAGTAATCATAATTCTCATTATAGCGGTAGCTGTAGTTCTAATTTTTCGATGGGCTATTAATAAGGGTTATGCAGTAGATAGTGGCTTTGGCTTTGGCGGAGATGGGGGATCTGGAGGAATCAGTATTCGTCCTGCTTGATCGCAGATGAACTACTGAACCGTATATGGCGATCGCCGAACTCTCCCAACTGGCGATCGCCGTTTCTTCATCTGAGCCTCCCGACTCCCTTCACCCCCCCTCCCTCAACCAACGGTCGAAATCCTGTAAACTCGTCCAATCGAGGATTATAATCCCCAGCTCATCTAAATCATCCAGAGACAACCGTTGCATTTGGGCTAGAGTCGCTTCAGGAACCTCTCCAAACCGTCGCTGAAGTTGACGCAAAATTAATCCTAATGCTGCTTCAACCCGACCTTCCTCACGACCTTGTTCTAGCCCTTGTTCTAGCCCTTGTTCTAGCCCTTGTTCTAGCCCTTCTATCCTTGCTTGCACCACATAACCTTCCTGGTCAAGGAGCCACCTCTCCTTTCGCTCTAACTCTTCGAGTTCCTTGGCACTCAAATTGGCTCGATTGGCTATTTCCAAGGCTTTGCCGATTTCTGGTACTTCTTCTAGAGAACTGGGAATCATCTCTAAATTGGGTGCTTCCTTCATAAAGTAAATCCATTTTTCCGTTAGAGTTTCCAATTCTTCCAAGGATTTATTGAATTTTCGCAACTCCACAAAGATCAGTTCAATTTGTTCGTCAGGATACTCCAATGAGGGTAGGTTTTTCTCCTTTAAACCAAAATGGGTAATAATCGGTTTTACCTCCGGAAATAGGGGCAAGTCAGCTATGGTTAGAGCAATGACGGGTTGCAATCCCACATAGGGTTTTCCTCTGCTGAGTTGATTGCTATAGGTTTTTGCCCAGTTATACAACACTCGCTTTTTGAAAGCAGGTACATTTAGCACTTGCATTTCAATCAGGACAATTGTGCCGTTGCCTAGGACGGCTTTGACATCGAGATAGCTATCTTTTAGACCACTACTCTCACCTTGATTATAGGGATCGATAATTTCTAGGTCTTTGATTTTTGGCTCACCGGCATAAATGAGAGCGTTTAAGAAGCTGATGAGGATATCGTTACTTTCTTGGGAGCCAAAGATGCGCTTAAAGGCGAAATCGGTTTTGGGGCTGATAAATTGCATAGTGTTTGAGGGTTTCCTCGCTTGGTGGAGACTGGAGCCATAATCAACAGGCTATAGGCGATCGCTCCGATCTTAGCTTAACCAGAACCATGTGTAGGGGCGAAAAATATGCAGAGCAACTACCACCGTGTCTACCATTAAAGTCCCAAGCTAAATCTGGAGAGCGATCGCTACATTAATTATTCATTATTCATTACTTCCACCATTCCGGTTTCCCCATCAATGCGTACCCATTGCCCATCATGCAAGCGTTCCATAATATTGGGAATATCCATCACTGCTGGAATTCCGTACTCTCGCGCCACGATCGCCCCATGGGATAGCCTTCCCCCAACTTCGGAAATCAATCCGCCTGCTTTTGCCAATACCAAAGACCAACCCGAATCCGTATAAGGAACAACTAAAATTGTATCGGTATCTACAGCTTCCATATTTTGCAACTGACGCATAATTTTTACCCGACCTTCCGCCTGTCCTGGACTTGCGCCAATGCCTGATAACGTTTGCCCTTCCTTTAATCTAGACTGAGTAGAGGTAGTAATTCTTTTGATAGGTTGATTACCGTAGGCAACGTAAGGAATAGATTTCACCAATTTATTTTGGGCAAATGTGGCTCTGCGAGTCGCAATAATTTCTGGTATGCGGTCCGTCGATAAAAATGTATCGGTAGAGTCAGATAACACGGCTTGCACTTCGGGTAAGGTGAGGAAAAAGATATCTTCTTGAGTCTGTAAAATACCGGATTCGATCCAGAAGTTTTCTAGGGCTAAGAAACTCCAACGCAACTGAGCTAACAATTGGCTGTAGACTTGAGTAACTTGACCCTTGAGATTTAAGCGCACTTGTACCATTTGAATTTTAAGGCGTTTCGGTAGGGTTTTGGGGCGATCGCCTTTCATCTGATGTAACTGTTGTAAAAACATATCGCGCACCATCCTCGGATTATCCCGCCATCGAGGAACGGAAATATCCGTTGCCACCTCACTCAGATATCCATAATCCTCCATAAATTGGCAGAGCTGATCGATAATACTCTGACCATCGGGCAATTCAGACAAACAACCAAATAAGGTTTCTGGGGTCTCTGTCTCCAAATGGGGCAGTAAATGATGGGCACAGGTGGCCAACTCTTGCAATGCTTCCAGAGCAGCAACTTCTGGCATTTCTTGATAATCTAAATCCTGTTCAGAAACCTGAAATACCGCCTGCCTCAAGGCAAAACTCAAGGGGGCTAAAATACTGTAATAGGTGGCACGCTTTAGGGTTTCTAAAATTAAATCTACACGGTCTAAGCACTCTGAAGGGGTTTGAGGAACTTGGTTTTTCAATTGCTCTAATGTAGGGGAAAACCACTTGCGGTTATCTCGCTCAAAATCCTCTTCTAAAGACCATTCCCGTTGCAGAAGTCGCCATAATCCGGGAATTTGTTTGACGGTAGACGATAGGGGGGGGCGCGTAAACTTTGCTCCTCTGGTGAGAAACTCTAAACTTTCGGGCGGTAGTCCCATCTGGCGAAAAATTTCTCCTAATAGAGAAGCATTAAAATAAGCGACGGAATGGTGTAGCGTAGCTAATTGATTTAAGTCTAAATTAGCAATTTTTTTGCCTAAAACCAGGACAAAAATATCGCGCCAAACGCCACAAGTCAGGGGTTGATTAATTGACCAGGTCAGGGGATGAATAAATCCGGGAATGACTTCGGCAGCGATTTTTCTCGTCCAAATTGGACTCAGGGTAGTAATGGGGCGAGTTTGTAAAATCCACAGTTGCTGACCATCATGCGTCCATTCAATATCTTGGGGGATTCCGTGATAGTTGCCTTCAATTTGACGGGTTATTTGAGCCACTTGGTGAATTAAGGCGGGAGGAATATCTCCATCCCCTTCTAAAATTTGGGTAGTCGGTTCTCCATCCGTTTCTATCACTAGGACGCGATAGGATTCTGGCGTAACTTGACCGGAAACGACACGGCTCGGATCTCCGGGAAGCGCTTCAATGATGACATCTTCACCACTGCGGGCAATGGGGTCACGGCTAAAGGCAACACCGGAAAAGACTCCGGCGATTTGTTGTTGAATTAAAACGGCGACTTGGGTATCGGGGAGTTGTCGGCTTTGACGATAGGCGATCGCCTGGGGATTATCGGCCGATCGCATACAAGTGAGGATGGCTTGGTGTAAGCCTTGGGCGTTAGTAATCTGGGGAATACTGGTATATTGACCGGCTCCAGAGGAGTGTAGCGTATCTTCTCCGAAGGCTGAGGAGCGAACAATCAGAGGGTTCTGAGGAGAGGGGTTCAGGAGGCTAATTACCGGTTGGGGGTCATCTCCAGGGAGTAAAATCCAACCCGGAGGAACGGGATAACCGAGTTTTTTCAGGTAAGCGAGATTAGCCGCTTTTGCACCCACTTCTTGAGCTTTGAGGGGGCGATCGAGGGAGAGAATTCCCTTATTTCCAGGAAAGAGTGAGGGCATATTTGGGTTTCGAGTGGAGGAATTAGAGGGAAGTTCGAGGTCGTCGGGGATGTGTTGGTAGATGAGCGCGAGGCTGGTGTTGAGGGATATGGTGGCGATCGCCAATCCTTTGTCACTCGGATGCATGAGAATCTGAAGCAGGGGAAACAGGATTAAGATGCCATATTGACGAGATTTGCGCTCCCGGACAACTGTGAGACCTATCAGAGCGATCAGTCCCACGAGGAGGGAAATTTGCCAATTATGCACTACTAATCCCCAGGTAGCATTGGTGGTTCCTGCGGCTTGACTGATGAAGTAGCGTCCCAAAACGAGGGCGATCAGGGCGATGATTTCCCAAACGGGAGTTTGGGGAAAGAGCGATCGCGCCAAGAGAACTGCACCGATCCCTTTTCCTGCTTCCGATAAAACGGCACCAATCCCTGCCAGTTTACCCCCATGATAAAAGGCAGCCGAAACGGAAATATTTCCTGTACCCAGTCGGGCTAAGTCTTTGCCCGTTAACGCTAGGGTAAGCCATTGGATCAGGGGCGTACCGCCGAGCAATGGACAGAAGATTAAAATAGTCAGACCTTTGAGTAGTTCGATAGACATGATGATCAGGGGTTCATGCAATCCACAATCACTGATGATGGTGATTTTAATACGACATCGCTCTATCTGGAGTGGCTAAAATGGAATAGTAAGGGTAAGAAACTACTTTTTACCTGTGCTGTGTAAAGAAGAGTATTTTTTATGTTCCCTAAGTATTTACTGATGGCGACTCTCAGTTTACCTGTCTTGGTCTTCGTAGGTTGTACTTCTAATTCTAACCAGCATCAGACCGAGAATCAGACAATTAGCGTCACTGAATCCCCAAGCGATCGCCAAGAAGATTTTAGCTTAAATTTAGACGAACAGGGACGTGCATTGAAAGGCTATGATCCAGTCACTTATTTTACGGAAGGTAAGCCAGTACAAGGGAAAGCCGAATTTAGTCTTGATTGGAATGGAGCGACGTGGTATTTTAGCAGTGCAGAACATCGAGAGCGATTTGCAGCTAACCCTGATCAATTTGCACCAGCTAATGGGGGTTATTGCACCTTTGGTGTAGTTCTTGCCAAGAAATTTGATGGAGATCCAAAAGTCTGGTCATTGCATGAAAATAGACTGTATGTTTTCCTCAATGAAGAGGTGAAGACCAAATTTTTTCAGGATACAGTGGGTAACTTTAAGAAAGTGTCGAAGAATTGGCCAGAAATTGCACCAAAAGCACCTGAAGAGCTATAAACTTTGATCTACTGTAGCACTCCGTCTAAGTATTCTAAAGGAGCTTAAGGGATAGTAAGGCGTGTCTTTATACACGAAATATTAGGCGTATTTCACGCGATCGCGAATGAGGAAACGAAAAAACACTATTTTACCTCAATTCTCTTTAGTGGCCGGTGTTGCCTTGTTTCTGATCGTGACTTGGGCCATTTTGGATTTCCGCGATCGTTCAAAAACCAATTTCATTTTACAAGAGCAAGAAAGATTTTGGAGTTTGAAAAAGAACGTTAAAGCTATTCAGCTAGAACTGACTTTAGCACGGCTGGATGAATCTCAGTTGACTTCGTCACGAAAGTTGATTTTTTTTGAAAGCTTTGAAGAACGCATAAAATATATTTTAGAGTTATCTGAAAATTTAAAGGAACAGTGTCAAAATGATCGAGAAATCTTGATACTGTTAAGCAATACAACGCGAATCCTAGATCGATATAGAATTTCAGTCAATAATATTTTAAAAGCCCAAACTCATATGGGTTTAGTTGGACAAGAAGGGGTTTTATTAGAGACAACAGAGGCTAAAAGAGAAATTGAAAATTACTTAGAGAAAACAAATCAAGATTCATTAATAGTTGAATTTATTCATATGCAGCTTGATGAAAAAGAATTTAGTAATTCTTTGGACATGAGGATTGCGGATGGATTACTTAAAAGAGCAAAACAATTAAGTCAGGATGTGGAGACACTCAACTTATCACCACAGCTCAAGATTGGTTTAGAAAATGAACTTAATCACTACCGAGTTCTTGTATCTCAATTAACGGCTAATATTCTAGAACTAGAATTGCTCATAGCTGAAAGTACATTGCAATACCAGCTCATTGCTCCAGAACTGATCAAAATTGATCAAGAAATTGATACTTTGTTAAATCAAGCTGCGGAAGACCTACGAGAACAACGACACCAATCTTTATATCAAATGTTAATCATTTTCACAAGCGCTTTGCTGGTGCTTAGTCTCTTCACATTTTTAAAAATTCGGAGTTCACAACAGTTAGTAATTCGATTACGAAATCTGGCACAGGGGATGGAAGAAATTGCAGTAGGTAATTTTCTAAATACTCACAGTTTACCCCAGGGTGATGATGAAATTGGGTTTCTTACTCAGAGATTTTTGAATATGTCTTTACAAATTAAAACGCAAATCAAAACCATAAAACAGGAACAAAAAAAAGCGGAAGATGCCAATCAGTCAAAATCTAAATTTTTAGCGAGTATGAGTCATGAATTACGAACTCCACTCAATGCAATATTAGGCTTCACACAATTAATGAACCGCGACCTAAGTTTGAATCAAGATCATCAAAAAAAGCTCAACATTATTCTGCAAAGCGGCGAACATTTACTGGCTCTCATTAATGATGTTTTGGATTTGTCAAAAATTGAATCTGGACGCATCACATTAACGATAAAAAGCTTTGATTTATATAAGTTAATTGAAACTTTAGAAGTCATGTTAAAAGTCAAAGCTAATACCAAAAAAATTGACTTTTTAATTGAATGCGATTCAGAAATCCCCAGATGGATTAAAACAGATGAAGTGAAATTGCGTCAAATCTTGATTAATTTATTAGGTAATGCTATCAAATTCACAGAAAAAGGCCAGGTAATTTTACGAGTCTCATGGCTGAAATATCCAGCAATACCCATTGGCAAAATCAGCTTTGAAGTAGAAGATACAGGTCCTGGAATTGCTCCGGAAGAAATGAGCCGGTTGTTTGAAGCTTTTGTACAAACAGAAACAGGGCGAAAATCTGGTGAAGGAACTGGTTTGGGGCTGCCAATTTCACAAAAATTTGTTGAACTAATGGGTGGAGAACTTAGGGTTGAAAGTGTGATAGAAAAAGGATCTATTTTTAGTTTTGATATTCAGGTCGAATGTCTAGACTTAGGAAAACTAGAAACTGAGGTTCAGAGAAAACGAGTGATTGCACTGCAACCTAATCAAGCGAAATATAGAATTGCCATTGTAGAAGATAAACTGGAAAATCGCTTGGTTTTAAATGAACTTTTGGTCTCAGTAGGATTTGAAGTGGCAGAAGCTTATAATGGGCAAGAAGCGATCGCCCTCTGGGAACAATGGAATCCTCACTTAATCTGGATGGATATTCAGATGCCAGAAATGGATGGTTATGAAGCAACTCGGTGTATTCGTCATCTGGAGAAACAAAAATTAACCCTTCTACCTCAACCCCCTCCTCCAGTAACGATTATTGCTCTAACAGCTAGTGTTCTGGAACATGAAAGAGCAGCTATATTTGAAGCTGGGTGTGATGAATTCGTCAGTAAACCGTTTCAAGAAACGGAGATCTTTGAGAAGATCGAGAAATATTTGGGAGTACGCTATATTTACGAAGAACCTAAAGACTTGGATAGAGTAACCACTGAGCCATCACAGGATCTTTCGGATGTAAGCCAGCAACTTAAAACCCTATCCATAGATTGGATTTATTCTTTACATCAATCCTGTATGGAAGCAGATGGGGATAAGGCTTTAGAGCTGATTGATGAGATTCGTGATGCTTGTCCCAGGGTGGTGGATTCATTAACCTATTTAATTGAGAATTTTCAGTTTGAACAACTGACTCACATGACAGAAGTAATTTTAAATCAGCAGGAATTTTAAGTTTTAATTGATTCATTGCATTCGATCGATCATCCGATATTGGATGGCTTCGGCAATATGGGCAGATTGCAGGGTTTCCTGACCAGCTAAATCGGCGATCGTGCGAGCAACTTTGAGGATGCGATCGGTTCCCCGAGCGGATAATCCTAACTTGCGAATGGCTCCTTCTAATATTTGCTGACAAGTTTGATCGAGTTGACACCACTGGCGCAGATGCGAAGTTTGCATATGAGCGTTGCAATGGAGATTGGGATCGTTTTGGAATCTGAATCGAGCGCGATCTCGTCCCATTTTAACCCGTTCGAGTACAGTGGCTGAAGGTTCCCCGGTACTCTGTTGGGTAATTTCTTCGGGTTTGAGACGGTTGACGGTAACTTGTAGATCGATGCGATCGAGTAATGGACCAGATAATTTGGCCCAGTAATTAATTCGTTGGCGTGGGGAGCAGGTGCAGGATTGAATGGAATCCCCGTAATAGCCACAGGGACAGGGATTTGTCGAAGCGACGAGGGTAAACTGGGCGGGAAACGTAACCGTTTGACGAGCACGGGAAATGGTGACTTCCCCATCTTCGAGGGGTTGGCGCAGGAATTCGAGAACATTGCGTTTAAACTCGCTCAATTCATCGAGAAAAAGTATACCTTCATGGGCGAGGGAAATTTCACCGGGTCTGGGATAGCTGCCACCACCTACTAAAGAAGCACCTGAAGCGGAATGGTGCGGACTGCGAAAGGGGCGATCGCACACTAAAGAGCCTTTATTCTTCAATAAACCAGCGACCGAATGAATTTGAGTCACTTCTAAAGCCTCGTCAAAGCTCAAGGGTGGCAAAATTCCGGGTAAACGCCGTGCTAACATTGTTTTCCCACTACCTGGCGGACCAATAAAGCATAAATTGTGACCGCCCGCCGCCGCAATTTCCAAGGCACGGCGACCATGGACTTGTCCCTTAACATCCTCAAGGTCTAAACGCTTCGCAGATGAATTTTGCCAACGTTTCACGCCATTAAATACTACAGGTTCGTAGCGATCGGGCTGACTGAGGAAATCCCCGACTTCAGAAAGTTGCTTAAATCCATACACCTTCAATCCACTGACGAGGGCAGCTTCTTGCACATTATCTTCCGGAACGACTAATCCTGTAATGTCTAATTTTTCCGCAGCAGCGGCGATCGGTAACACTCCAGCCACCGGGCGCAAACTCCCATCTAGGGAGACTTCCCCCAAAAACAAATAATCTCCGAGTAACTGAGGATTGACCTGTTCCGAAGCCGCCAAAATTCCAATACCAATGGGCAAATCAAAACTTGGCCCCTCCTTACGCAAATCTGCGGGAGTCAAGTTAATCACGATTCTTCGCATGGGAAACGCATATCCCGAATTTCTCAAGGTCGCCTTCACCCTTTCCCGCGACTCTTGCACCGCTGTATCCGGCAATCCAACCACCACGATCGCCGGTAGTCCCCCAGATACATCAACTTCAACTCCCACCTTAATGGCGTTGATTCCGACTAGGGATGCACTCCAGACTCTAGCTAACATAAGTAATGGATCATAAGGTAATGGTAATCTCCGCGTCTTCCCATTCCCCCACTCCCCCATTAATCTACTTCAGCCGGTTTATTTTGTCGCACAGTTTCGATCAAAGAACCGATCACAAAACCCGCAGACGCTCCAATTATGGCATAGGTACGAGGCGCTCGTGATGTACTAAATCCATCGATAAATTCGGGTCGGTGGGTGAGATCGCAACATTGAAATTGTCGTTGCGACATTTTCGACACCGACAATCCAAAGACAATACCAATCAAAGCTGTAACGACCCCAGAAAAAAAAATTAACTTCAGATTCATGAGTATTCCTCCACGCTTGTCAATACCCTACCTTGTTTATAGCAAAACAGGGGCATTTTTCACCCCTGTTCTCAATAGGTCTTAACACAATAGTGAGGAACTTCAGTTATAGTTCTGTTACATACCACACCGAATCATCCGGGCAAAGAAATAGGTCGCCATTTTTCCACCATAGGGCGATCGCCACCATCCCGAAGGATGAGACCCCGCAGGCGCATCTAAGCTAAAATCCAGGTTCTCTAGCTCCAAAAATTTGCCATCTTTAAACCAACCCATCTTAGCTGCTGTTTTCTCTAAAATCTTCATATCCACTTTAGAAATATCATCACTACCCCCCTCCTCCACATAGAATTGTTTCTGGACGCTAAAACCGAACTTGCCATTACTATATTTGAGCCACAGGCGATCGATCACGCGAATAATACTACAGGGACACATCAGCACATCATCCGGCGTTAATTTATCATGACGGCTTTGGCCCATCGCTTCTAACATTAAGGCAGTAGTAATGTCGTCTGCTTCCTTCCACTGACCAGCACTTAAACATTCACCCAACTTACCATAGCGCTCTACATCAGTGACGACATTGAGTAAGTATTCAACTTGTTCTTGTAGTTTATTGACTTTTTCGGGTAAGGATGTCATTACACTCAATTGAGCTATTTGCGCCTCCAGTTCAGAAACACGAGTTTCTAAATCAGGTGTTTGGGTTTCATTGGAGCGTTCGTTAGACATGAGGTTTAGATCAATACAGATTCTTCTGCTGTTCATTGTGGCAAATTCTGGGACAGATGGGGAGGAGGGAGACACGGATAGACCAAGCAATTACCTATTGCCTATGAGCAGTGTCAAGTACTTTATGGAGATTTATTGCAATTTCAAATTCTTCCCAAGGCAAATCTTTGTATTTTTAAGAATTAAGAGGAAAGAGATGGACTCTTTTAATGAACCCCACTTAATATTCTCGGATGAGATTAAGAAGAGGGAGATAAAAAAAGACAAGAAAGGATTGAGTCGGAACGGTTTCAATTTGTAAAGAATTTAAAGCATCGAATAGGTGATGATCTAGTAGAAATCATCATTCAATGGAATACTTCGATCCATGGAGCTTCATTGCTTTATTTCGACTCTGATGCAGGAGATTACGGTACTTGCCTGTCAGTTCCACCTGAACTTTACACAGGGGGCTTCCTGGAGAGTAGCAACCCTGGAGAACTAGAACTTTATGCAAGCGGAACAGTAGCCAT